>JAPYTC010000021.1 GCA_029941685.1 Planctomycetota bacterium
TTACTTAATCGAGGACGGCCAGCCGGTAATGTGGCGCGGACCGATGTTGCATCGTGCGCTTGAACAGTTTTTGCAAGATGTCGAATGGGGAGAACTCGATTATTTGTTAATCGACATGCCTCCGGGTACTGGCGATGCCCAACTTTCGGTGGCGCAGTTGGTGCCGTTAACGGGTATCGTGGTGGTGACTATGCCACAAGAAGTTTCACTTACCGACGTGCGGCGCGCGATGGGGATGGCAATCGAAGTAAAAACTCCGGTATTGGGTGTGATTGAAAACATGACCGGCGAAATATTTGGTGAGGGTGGCGGGAAAAAAATCGCTGAGGCCTTTGATGCTCCATTTTTGGGTAGTTTGCCGCTGCAGGCTGAATTACGCAAAGGTGGCGATGCTGGCATTCCCACGGTCGTTTCAGCGCCGGATAGCGAGATTGGTGTGATGTTCAGTGAAATAGCAGGCAAAATCGCCTCCGAAGTTTCTAAACGCCAAGATTCGGTTTTACCGGTATTAGAGGTCTGATTTTTACTAACCAATTATCAAAACTCGCGTATCATTACGGTAGATGAAGCGCATTCTCCCATTGCTGATTATTCTCGCTGCCGTTATTGGTGGCTTGTTGTTTGTCTTTTCTGGCGACCCCAAGACGGTCGACACACCTGACTTAATCGCCAACACCGATCGACAGCAAGTCGAAGCGGCCAGTCAGCTTGATTCCTCAACCACGCGCGTCGTTGAAATCGACGACGAGTGGCTTGATTACCGCGGTGAAAAAATTGGTACAGGAAACTATGGCTTGAACGGCCTTGTAGTTGACGAAAACGACGAGCCGTTAGCGGACATGTGGGTCGCTGCTTACTCAGCGCCCTACCCTTTTATGGATTTCGAGTTTAATATTTCTGAAATTCTCGAGCGTCCGCTGAGCCTCGATCTCGAACCGCTAGCTTCGGTGATGTCCAATGATAAAGGTGAGTTTGATTTACAAGGCGTACCCGGGCGTGTGCTTTACATCGTCGCCCGCGGTCACAAACACTTAACCTCCGGACGGCAAGAGGTGCGCACTTCATCCCTAACTGCTGATGAACCGGTGGTGATTAAAACCATGGCGGGCGCAGAAATGAGCGGGCGCATCATCGACTCTAGCGGTTCTCCGGTGGCTGGTGCAGAAGTTATTATCACTCCGAATTTACTGTACGCTATTCAGGCTGCACGAACTGGCAATATTTTCTTTGAACGAACTTTTGCTGACGGTGCTGGAAATTTCAAACTCGACGCAGTTCCTGCCAGCACGCGTTTATCGGTATTAGCACTTGGCGGCGCAACCGAGCCAGGCATTAAAGACATCGGTCCTTATGCAAAAAATTCATCGGTTTTTGAAAACGTAAAACTACTCGATACTGGCAAGCTAAGCGGAGTAGTTGTCAACGAAGAAGGAGCCCCTGTAGCTGGCGCTGATGTGCTGGCGATTCCGATAGATTTGCGTGTATTACCAGCAGTCGCTCGTAATCTTCCTGGTTGGTTCACTGCGACTAACGCTAATGGCGAGTACAGTTTCCCTAAGTTGCCTCAACGCGGATACGTGCTGTTCGCCCAAAGCATCGACGGACGTGCGGCACCTATCAGCTCTACTTTAAGCGGCGACTATGCCGATGTAATCACTGATTTAGTGATTAAATCGAAGGAGCAAATCAAGGGTCGATTGGTTGATGACAAAGGCAACGCCATTGCCAATGCGCGCATCATCTTAAATAGTATTCCAAGTTTAGATGGTGACGGTGGTAATTTTAGTAATATTCCGTCGGCAAGTGATATGTTAATCGGAATGGCGCAAGAAGTCTTGCCTGAATTGTTACCGAAAGATATTTTCATCAACACTGGCAGCGACGGGCGTTTTGACTTAAGTGCGTGGGAAGGTGCAAGCGTATTTGTCATTGCCGCAGGGTATCCAAATGCTACTTTCAAACTGCCTAAGTTAAACAAGGAAAACGACGAAAAGAGCTACTTACTTTCAATGATGATGCCGGGCTCTATCAAGGGCAAGGTAGTTGACGTGAAAAGTGGGCAGCCATTAGAATTCTTCTTGGCCAATGCAGATTTGCAAAGTCATGCCCTTTCAGTTGACACAAGCGCTATTGATATTGAATGGACTGAAGACATGGAATGGGCAGACTATAATCGCCTACAAACAGCCGCTCAAAACGATCTCGTGAACGAAACCTATGGTTCGATTCTAAAACCAGGTGAAGTAGCAGTTACTCCAAAACAAGCTGCTCTCGATAAGCTGCGCAGTAGTTTACTTAACGATACTACTGACGGCACCTTCACTATCAACAACTTAATGCCTGGTAAATGGAAAGTAAAAGTCATGTCTGACGGCTACATCGCCGAGGAGCACGATGTCGAAGTCAATTCAAGCGAAACGACCAAGCTTGATGTAACGATGTCACACGGCGCCAAACTTAGCGGCAAAGTTGTGGCATTCGGCGGTCTGCAACCTATCCAAGGTGCTGTGGTTAGCATGGGACATAGCAAAGCTACTGGGTTTGACGCTATCCTAAAGAATGGTTTGTCGGGAGCTAATGTCACGACTTCCGATAAAGATGGCAACTTCACCTTACAAGGTATCGAACCCGGAATGGAATGGTTGTCGGTAACTGCCGAAGGATATTCTGATACTGCAATCCAAGGCAAGCCACTCGAAGTGGATGAAGTACGTGATGATGTAACCATTAAAGTCCGTCAAGGGGCAACAATTAAAGGCTTTGTTTACGATCGCCACAATCAAATTTTGGCGCAACGCATGGTTGCGGGTTTCTCAACTGACAGCGAAGATTTCTGGCAAACTACTTCCGACGAAAATGGGTATTACGAAGCGAATAACATTAAACCTGGTAACTACTTTGTGATTTCAGCTGCACTTAATGCCGACTCATTGATGCAGGGTGATATGTTAGCGGTATTAAATGGTGGGCGCGTGTTAAGCGTATTCGCTAAAGAAGGTGAAACTGTCGAATTAGATATCATCGATTTGTCCGCTGGTGGCTGTAATCTAAAAGGCAAATTAACCGACAATGGTACACCTGTTGCGAATGCCGCACTATTCTGCATGGCCGGTGGCGCATCGATGTTTGACTTGCGCATGGCGTCCGCTAAAACTGATGAAAACGGTGAATTCGAATTCGCTTCACTTGCGCCTGGTGAATATACCTTGCAAGTCAACTCAGAGACGTTTGAGGGCAGCCTGCCTTTTGAAGCACCTGATGCTCCAGAAGATTATGTGCTTTTAGAAACTCCACAGGGTGTAGTGCGCGGTCAAATAATTTCCGAAAGCACTGGCCAACCAATCGAAGGTGTAAACATACGCCTCTCAAAAGAAGACGGTCCAAGCGGCATGATGGGCATGATGTTTGGCCGTAGCGACTGGGGCAATGAGACCGACGAGAATGGGTACTACGAAATCACCGGTGTGTCTCCGGGTAAGTATCACGTCACTGCCGAGCGGTCTTCCTGGGGCTTCAACACCCGAGGCGCAGGCGACCAAACGTCTGTTGGCAAGAAACGTTCGCAGACTTTTGAACTTGCGATGCATGGTTCGATGCAAGTCGAAACCTTGGCTTTACCAATAGCTTCGGCTTTACATCTAAATGTCACCTCAAGTGATGGCAACGATATAGAAAATAGCTTCCGTGTTAGTGCCGTTCGCGCCGATGGCGAAGAGTTCGACTCATGGGGATGGAACGGCGAAGCTAGTGTAGAGGGCCTAACTCCTGGCACTTATACTGTCACTGTTAGCCCGCGTAATAAATACGCGCAAAAGGTGATTAAGAATGTGGTTGTCGAAGCCGAAAGCATTGTCGAACTAGACGTATCACTTGAAGCCGGCTCTAAATTATCCGTGCGCGTTTTGGACTCAAGTAATCAAAACATTAATGCCGCATTGAAAGTCCTTAACTCAAGCGGCGAACGTGTTGATGTAAACTCCGAAATGCGTATGTACTCATCATTAGAAAACGGCACCACCGAGCTTGGCACCTTCGAAGCGGGCACTTACACCGTCGAAGCTGTCTTTGAAGGACGCACCCAGGCACAATCAGTTTCTTTAGGCGCCGATGACAGTCAAACTATAGAGTTTATCTTTTAATTAGTCATCACCGATTGCGCCCAGCCATCACCGCGCTTATCGCTGATTGCTTGATAGCTACCGTTGTAGCTAAATATCGCGTTCACCAAACCCAAGCCACGCACCTTGCGTAGTGGTTGACCGTATTGGCGCAGTCGTTCACGGGCAACAGCATTGATGCGATTCCATTCGTGCTTTATATATGTCGGTAGGTCTTGACGATGAAAACGTGGAGCGTCAACTGCTGCAAGTGGCTGCATATTGAAGATGTAACGATTTAGCAATACTTGTAAAACTGTTGTCAAAATAGTTGGTCCGCCCGGGGAACCGATGATTGCATCTACCCTGCCATCTTTTAAAACTATCGTTGGCGCCATCGATGACAGCGGACGATTGCCGGGAATAATTTCATTGGCTGAAGACTGCACTAATCCAAATTGATTTGCCTCACCGGGCTGCGCAGCGAAGTCATCCATTTCGTTGTTGAATAGGATGCCTGCGGCCATCACCTTAGCTCCGAAATTACTGTTGAGAGTAGTGGTGCAACTTACCGCACCGCCCCATTTGTCTATTACTGAAAAATGAGTCGTTTCGGTTGTTTCGCGGGGAATTGAAGCATTTCCAAGATGGGCATTGGATTGCGAAGTGGCCGATATTTGCTGACGGCGCAAGCTAAGGTACTCTGGGTCGAGTAGCCGTGGAAGATCTACTTTTAGATTGTCAGGATCACCGAAATATTTATTACGATCGCGAAAAGCGGCGGCGGTTGCTTCACCGATAAGTTGGATAGTGCGTGAATCGTTAAAGCCCCATACAGATAATGGCGAGTTGCCAATCAGCGCTAAAGATTGTTGCAAGAACATGCCGCCGCTACTTGGCAATGATGCGCAAAGGATTTCCTTGTCGCGCCAGTAGAAACGATGGACATCACGCCACACCGGTTGATAATTCTCGAAGTCGGTAGCACATAAAATTCCGTCTTTGGCAGATAAACGCAAAATCTCATCAACGATGTGTCCGTTACGCATAGCGAGGTCGCCGCGCTTTGAAATAAGTTGTAGGCTATGGGCCAACTCAGATTGTTTGAATATTTCACCGGCCTGCATTTTTTGCGAGCCGAAGAAAGTAATGTTGGCGCCAGGGTCGAGGGTTAATTTGCTTTTGTGACGTTGCAGATTATCGAACAAACTTTGATGTAACACGAATCCGTCTTTAGCGAGATGATATGCCGGATCGACTAAATCACTCCACTGCAATTTACCGTATTTGCGATGCGCTTCGAACATGCCGGGTACCGCACCAGGTACACCTACGGCGCGCCATCCAAATGTGGATGAGTTTGGGTTGTCGCGATACATGTCAGCGGTTGCTGCGGCGGGTGCGATTTCGCGAAAATCCAAGAAGGAGTCGCTGCCCTCGGATGCGTGATACAGCATGAATCCACCGCCGCCGATATTGCCAGCGTTGGGGTGAGTGACTGCAAGCGCAAAGTGAATAGCGACCGCAGCATCGACCGCATTGCCGCCTTTCGCCAAGATATCTAGCCCAACTTGGGTGGCATGGCGCTCGGTGGTGGCGACTGCCGCGCCTTGTTGGCTAGCGAAAGAGGCCATGGTGCAGAGAATTGCTACTTGAATCATAGCGATAATTCTAACATCCGCGTGGTATCCTAATGCCATGCCACCGATAGTTCGTAGCCTTCGCCTTCGCCAGTGGACCAAAAACGTTGTCGTGTTTATTGGTCTGGCTTATTCTGGTCATGCTTTAGAGCACGATTATCTACATAGTAGCCTAATGACCTTCCTCGCGTTTTGCTTGGCGTCAAGCGCGGTGTATTTGATTAACGATGTGCTCGACCGCGACCGCGACCGCGAGCATCCAAGTAAACGCTTACGCCCGATTGCTAGTGGCGAAGTTTCCGTTGCGGCTGCGCTGGGCTTGTCAGCGTTATTGGCCACGGCGGCTTTTTGGCTAACATGCAACCAGGGGAATGCTTCGTTGGCCATTGCTTTGTATTTTGGTTTGCAATTGCTATATTCGCCGTGGTTAAAACATGTTTATTTGGTCGATGTGTTTTGCATTGCTGCGGGCTTCTCGTTACGCGTGTTGGCCGGTGTGTGGGCAATTGAAATTCCTGCATCGCCGTGGCTGATTGCGGTCACCGTACAGTTGGCATTATTCTTGGCGTTGTGCAAACGCCGCGCCGAAGTTGGAGCACTCACTGACGGCACCGTTGCTACTAATCAGCGGCCTACTTTAGAGTCTTACAATTCTCCAGCAACCGATTTAATGGTGGTGATTATGGCTGCTTCAGTGGTCATCACTTACACGCTTTATACTTTGCTGCCGGCTAAAGTGATTGCTGCCGGCAATCCAGATTTGGTTTCACGCGCTGGCATGACTGGCATGGTCGCGACTTTGCCATTCGTTTACTTCGGCATCATGCGTTACCTACATTTGGTTTACGGCAAAGGTAAAGGTGAGCGCCCCGAACGTCTCGCCACCATGGATTTGCACTTGATTGGTTGCGCGGTCGGATTCACCGCCACCGCTGGATTTATTATTTACTCCAAGTAGATGGGCGGCAAGTCTAAAGTCGCGGTAGTTATTGCTAGTGCCGACAGCATTCATGAAGACATCGCGCGCGTTTGTGATTTAGGCGGCGCTGCTGATGCATTACCGAGCGACTCAACTGTTATCCTTAAAGATAATATCACCTGGCATAAACCATTTTTGTCGGCCAACACCACGCCGTGGCAACTCGAAGGAGCGGTGAAGTGGTTGCAGGCCAACGAACGCGAAATGTTGGCGGTGCATAATGACACGGTTGTTACTGATCCGCACGAGGGGTTAGTAAATTTAAAGTTGCAACCGGTTTATGACAAGTACAACATCGAACAGTTTTTCGTTAACGATCCAACAAGTGTTAAATGGAACAAATGGCGTCCGCAAGCTGAGACGCCTTGGTTAGATAAAGTTTATCCTGAAGGCGCAGAGTTTCCTGAAATGTTTCGCGGTAAAAGCGTGTTGCATCTGCCAACAGTAAAGACTCATGTTTACACCACCACTACTGGTGCAGTGAAAAACAGTTTTGGCGGGCTGCTCAATACGCGCCGCCATTATTGCCATACCTATATTCACGGTGTACTCGCTGATTTAATCGCGGTGCAAAAAGAGTTGCATCGGGGCATGTTCGCAATTGCCGATGGCACGCTTGCAGGTAACGGCGCTGGCCCGCGCACGATGCAACCTGTTGAAAAAAATGTGCTGATTGCCTCAGCCGACAGCGTTGCGATGGACGCCGTCGCCGCGCGCTTAATGGGCTTTGATCCCTTCGAAATAGGTTATCTGCGCGAGTGCGCTGAACGCGGTTTAGGCAATGTCGATGCGGCTGATATCGAAATTGTTGGCGACGACGTCGAAGCTGGTTGGGGTTTTTCAGTAAAAAACAATTTTGCTTCGAGCGTCGGTAATTCGATGTGGTTCGGGCCGATGCGTTATATCCAAGATTTGTTTTTCAAAACGCCGTTGGTAAATTTATTCATCAAAGGCTCGAGCGTTTACCATGACGATTATTGGTGGGAGAAACACGGCAAAAAACGCATGCAGCACATCGCCGAAACTAGCCAATGGGGCAAGTTGTTTAGTGAATATTAACTGCGACCTCGGCGAAGGACTCGGCAACGACGCCGAGTTAATGCCGTACTTGCATTCATGCAGCATCGCCTGCGGTGGCCATGCCGGAGACGCTAAGTCCATACGCGAAACTGTAAAGTTAGCGATTGCCCACGATGTAGAAATCGGAGCGCATCCATCTTTTGATGATCGACAAAACTTTGGGCGACTCTCGGTTAAAGTTAGCCGTGTCGATTTAACCGCCAGCTTAGTGCGGCAAATAAAACTAGTGCGCGATGAATGCCTTACCCAAGGCGTAAAGTTACATCATGTAAAGCCGCACGGTGCACTGTACAACTTGATGTGCGAAGACCAGCAGCTGCAAGCCGCAATTGAAGATTCGGTATGTGAAGTCGACCACGAATTAGCACTCTACGCCCCGCCGTTTTTTACATCTAAACGGCTAAGAGTGGTCAGCGAGGGTTTTGCAGATCGCGCTTACACTAGCACCGGCAGATTACGTCCGCGAGGGGAACAGGGTGCGGTTATTGAAGAAGTGAATGCTGCACTAGCGCAGACGCAAACTCTTAACTGCGAAACGATTTGTGTACATGGTGACAATCCCGCCGCGCTTGAGATTATCAAACATTTAACACAACGCCTCATCGAGATTGTGCCTTACGGCGCAGACGCATGGTTAATTAACTGGCCGCAGAAAATTCATCCGGACATATTGTGGGCGGTGCTAGCAGCGAAAAAGGCGCTTGAAGAAAATTTGGCGGCACGCTGCGTACATGCTTACTGTTCGTTATTGGTGTTCCATCCTGACAAAAACGACATTGAAAATGCAATCGCCTCATCGACAATCACCACCATCGCCGGCAAGCTTCATGAAGTGCGTGTCGATTATCAAGTCGCTGCATTTGCGCAGCAAGTTAATCTTAGCGAGCAGCAAGTAATTGATTTGCACTCTGCGCCTGAATATTTAATTTACTTTTTAGGTTTCTTACCCGGCTTTCCCTACCTCGGCGGATTAAACCCACGCCTACATTTACCGCGACTCGCGCAGCCTAGGCAAAACATTGCAGCAGGCTCCGTAGCAATCGGTGGCGCGCAAACCGGAATATATCCACAGTCTTCGCCAGGTGGGTGGCATGTGATCGGTCAAACTGATTTTGAAATGTGGCCGACGCAATTCGCGGCTGGTGACCGGATTAAGTTTATTGCACGATGAAATATCCCTACGAAATAATTGCCAACGGTGCTTTTTGTTTTGACACCCTTAAGCCACTCGACAGCCTCGCGGCTAAGTGCGCGAACAGTTTAGTTGGTAACGTACAAGCAGAGCCGATCCTTGAAATTTGCATTACGGGCCCTACCCTTAAGATACTCGGCGACTACGTGATTGCACTTTGCGGCGCGGATATGTCACCACAACTTAACGGCGCAGACATTTTCAACAACACGGCTTATGCGGTAAAGCATGGCGACATTATTAGTTTTGGAGAAACTAAAAATGGTCTGCGCGCTTATCTTGCATTCGGCGCAACCAAGTGTGAACATGCCCCTTACACCCTGCCGACGAGTAACGTTTTACAGGCTAGCCCCGCACCAGAATTTACGCAATTGCCTGATCACTTAGCAGCAGCCTTGTTTAGTTATAAATTTACAATATCTAAATTAGCCAACCGCATGGGCGCGCAACTCGAGCAACGTCTCGACAACGACCTGAGCCCAATCATTACTTCACCGGTAATGCCCGGAACCGTGCAACTTACTCCTGACGGACGGCTGGTTATTTTACTCGCCGATTGTCAGATTACCGGAGGGTATCCACGGGTGCTGCAACTGAGTTTTGAGGCGCTAGATATTGTGGCGCAAATACCTGCGGGCGCGGCGTTACAATTTCGGCGATGACAAATGCCCGACTTACAGTTTGCATAGTCGGCGCCAATGGCTTGGTTGGCGGTGCGTTGGCAGCATTGTTAGATGAACGCAGTTTTCCATACAAAGAAGTGCGCAAAATTAAGGCGAGCGAGGCGACGTCCGCATCTTTTGAAGGTGCCGACTTGGTACTGTTGGCAACTAGTGATGAATTAGCGCGAAAGCTAGCGCCATTGGCAATTGCGCAAGGCGCAACGGTTATCGACCATTCTGCCGCATGGCGTTTAGATGCTGCCGTACCTTTAGTGGTACCTGAAATTAACGGCGAATTGGTCGATGAAAGCACTAAGTTGATCGCGATTCCGAATTGCACGATACCTGGTTTTGCGATGGCCATTGATGCACTTAATACTGTCAGCAAAGTAACTGATGTTGTGGTCACCACCTTGCAATCCGCCAGTGGCGCTGGTCGTGAGGGGTTAAAGCGTTATCTTGATTGCGGCGACATTATCGCGCAGTGCGAAACGTTTTTAGAGAACGGCTACACCACCGAAGAAGAAAAGATGTTGTTTGAGACGCGCAAAGTTTTAAATGATTCAGATTTGTCTGTCACCATGACTTGCGTGCGCGTGCCAGTCGAAATTGGTCACGCTGCAAGCATGTTGTTGAGTTTTGACCAACCCATTACCATCGAACAAGCGCACGCGGCATTGCAGAATTACTCAGGCATTGAATTGCTAGACGACACCGCCAACGATGTTTACCCCACTGCCGCAACTGCTGCTGGCAAAGATTGCGTGCAGATCGGGCGTTTACGTTTAGACCACGACGGCAAGCGCTTGTGGATGTGGCAAGTAACCGATAATTTGCGTAAAGGCGCTGCGCTTAATTCAATTCAGATTGCTGAACAGTTATTTACTGAACAGTGCGCGTTTCGCCATTAGACAGTACGCCACTAGCAACATTCACCGCCTGGAACCAAACCTGTTGGCCTATTAGTGATGGGCCAATAGGCAACGTCAAATATGCGGTCCCCGCAGCACTAGCGAGTAATCTCGGTAAAGCTGAGATTGGCTGAGTAAGGTCGGCTACTCCAAATTGTGAGTTTGTAGGTCCACCACCACTGAGACTATAGCCAATGAATACCGGTGAAGATGGTAAAGCTCCAGCAATGCTAAATCGAGCATCTTCGCCCGCAACAAAATCATTTACGAACAGCTCAAAGCTTGTCGAATTAGAGCCTATAAGAAGTCCGTTGCTGTCCCAAATAAAAATGCTCTCAGTACTTTGATAATTCCCGGCATAAGGACCTACAACAAAGTGCGATTCGCCACCAGTAGGAGATATGTTGCGCGTGCGAAACGCTCCGATATTAGGTGAAAGGTACAATTTGTCGCCAGCCGCCAGAACTGTACCTGGCGCAAATACAAAAGATATTCCGCCGCTAACAGCCCAGCCACTCACATCGATGGCCTCAGCAGTGATGTTCTTTAATTCTATCCATTCTTCTTCATCATCACCAGACACTGGATCTGGTTCTGTGTTGCTAACTAAAATCTGCGCATCAAACTGTGGTGGGCCAGGTAACACTTGCGACTGTGTATGTGTTTGAAAAAGGTGAGTCCGCCTCGGAGAGAAGTAGCCATTTTTCATTTGGTCAATGCCTTCCTGGAAGGTCCTGTAAGAACCCCATGTAGGTGCGCCCCACTTAATAACATCAAGAACGACTTCAGCAGCAATTTCTGACTGCAAAGCATCGATGCGATTTTCGAATTTTAAGTCGCTCGCAGCCGTATTAGGAGGCTGCAACTGCTCTTCCATAAGAGACCATAAACGTCGCACATACATTTCCCTAATGCGCAAATTGCGATAACAAGCGTCTATCAAACGGTGGTAGCCACCATCAATTTTCTGGTGGTTAATATCGCCAAAAAGCGGGTGACAAAATGGATCATTATCAGCAAACATCTGATCGTTAAGCACACCTCCGGTGATTGTATAATTACGGCCAAGGGTTAAATCTTTATCCCAGGGGATCATCATCCATTCTTTATCACCATCAGAATCACGGTACATATAATAATTCTTACTGACATGATCATTATCGTTCATTAAGCAAGTGGCTGCAAGATAACTAATAACAGCTGGGAGATCTATGTTGTCAAATAAAAATTCTTCTAAAGCTGCGCCTGTTAATTGACACCCCGCGACAAGATCAATTAGGTCTTGAGAGTCCTCCCATTCTCGAGTTTTTTTCTCAAAATTCCTACTTCCCGACGTGAGCGGGTTAAACATTTTGTATAGCGCTCCATTCGGGTCGTATCCTAATCGCTCAAGCATTTCATCATCAGGCTGCTCAATAAAATTCAACAAGCTTTTAAAGTCGCCGTTTTGACGCACATGAATCATTGCAGACATTGATGTAGGGGCGCCGGACGCTGCGTAAATTTCCCAGCAAAGTTGTTGTCGAAGGTAAGATTTATCGGACCAGGTTGTGTTGAGATTAATTTCCTCCATTTTCGGAACACCCTCAAACATGCGGATTTTTTCACCAGGATTGAAATCTATTTTATAGCTCTTCTTGGCATAATTAGACGTGCTACTGCCGCGCTTACGACAAAATTGATTGTCGTAAAACTCTCCGTTATGCCAAACCGAACAGCGTGTACCATTATTGGTGTCAGCCGCAGTAGGGTTTTCAACGAACCAATTAAAAATAGGCAGTTGGCTAGTGATTGATGGGTCGGCAATCATAGTGCCGTAGTATTCGGCGGAATCATACGTAAAATTCAGTGGAGATTTACTTGAATGATAGAGAGCGTCTGTCACCTCTACACGCCATCTCAACATTTCTGATGGAGCCGCTGTGCCAGAAGGTATTACCGCACTAAAGACATTATCATCAGCGATAGAATCCGGAGAGACTCCATCATCACGCAAAGCTAAAGTAAATTCAGGGCCATACATCACGCGACAAACTAAATCGCAAGTTGCAATTGCTGTTGAAGTACTAGCTACTGAAACTTCAACAACTATGTCATCCGAAACTGTAGGTAGTGCCGGTGAGCTTATAACACTATGCACATAAGCCGAGCCTGCACCATTACTCATCAAAGGCGTTGGAGTTGAGAAGAAAGATTCCTGGTTAGTGACATTAGGATCAAAACATAGTCCGTAGGAAATGTCTTCGTATTGCTGAGGATATTGAAGAGAATATTCATGAGCAATCGTCACCCCGTCTTGCTCGACAATAGCAAGGTACTCACCACTAGAAGATAATTTAAAATTTGTGTGCAGAGGTTGCCCCGAAACAGAGCGGTCTTTGCTTGACGCGTATACGACAATGTATGATTGCGCATTCACTACAGTTGACGGCGGAATCTGCCATTTAGTCAAAACGCTAATATCGTCGGTCAAGTAATAACCGCCAATATCTATATTTGTTGAAAAAGGATTGTGCAATTCAATCCAATCTGGTTTATCGCCATCCTCATCCGACAAAGTGCTCGAATTTAAAGCCATGAATTCAGAAATCACTGGGTTCTGTTGAGCAGCGAAAATAGCCATCAGAGTAAGGAATGAGAACATATCATTATTTATACACGATAATATGCCAATATGGGGCTATTTCGCCGCAAAACAACCGTTTATTTGGCAAGATCAAGCTATATCAGCAATGAACTAAAATTCGTTGAGTTCATCTCGAATTACCTGACAATTATTCTACCACCACCTCTGTGAGTGATTAACTCATGAAAAACATTCGCATCGGTACCTGCATCTAAAGAAATACATCCGCGCCAACCTCGAGCTGTAAACTTGCCGCTAAATTGAATAGATGTACATTTAGCCTCAAGTTCGCTTCTTAAACCCATTAAATCAAAAGGGAGCTCAACATCAAACTCCATTCGCTGCAACACCTCAAGCAGCCCTGCGTCTTCAACAGCGAGGCGTGTTGCGGCGGAATAAGCACGCGCCAAACCACCTGTTCCTAACTTTGTACCACCCCAATAACGCACGCAAATAACCGCCACATCCGATATGTCATTTCCATCTAGCACTTGAAGCATAGGACGCCCTGCAGTTCCATTCGGTTCACCATCATCGTTAAAGCGGTAAGCATCACCTGTCTTGTAAGCCCAACAATGATGCCGCCCCTTGGGATGTTCACCCTGCAACTCGTATAATCGTTGCGTGAAAACTTCTTCGCTAGGACAATGAAAGACCCACGCCAAAAATCGCGAGCCGCGATCTTCGTACTCGCCGTAACCCTGTTTAGCGGGTATGTAAATTGTCATTGCGCGTCAATCGTAACAGATGCACCAAAACGAAACTGCATTGAGGTCCTCGGAGTAGCGCAAGACGGTGGGCGTCCACATTTGGCTTGTGAAAAAAGTTGTTGCGCAGAATTGAATGAAAAAAATCTGGTAGCGTCGTTAGCGGTACATGGCAATGATGGTGAGTGGCTGTTGATTGACGCGACTCCTGACATGGCCGAACAAATTCGTGACGCCGGGTCGATGCCAGCAGCAATAGTTTTAACGCATGCGCATATAGGTCATTACACTGGGTTGACTCATCTTGGTCGCGAAGTGATGGCAGCGGACAAATTACCGGTATGGTGTAGCGCGTCTATGGCTAGTTTTTTGCGCGACAACGGACCTTGGAGTCAGTTGGTTGAACTGCAAAACATCGAGTTGCATGAATTCAACTCGGGCATTGTTTTTTCACCGATTGCAAATGTGAAAATCACACCATTAAAAGTTCCACACCGCGACGAGTATTCTGACACCCACGGTTTTTCAATCAGCATAAAAGGGCGGCGTACTTTATACATCCCAGACATTGATTCATGGAGTGCATGGGGCGACCTACCTGCATCCGCACGCGCCCATGAAACTGTAATTATCGATGCGACTTTTTATGACGATTATGAATTGGGTAATCGAGACATGTCAATGATTCCGCATCCGCGAGTGAAAGAGTCGCTTGAGTTATTAGCGCCGATTATTCACGACAAGGAGCTGCGCGTAATCTTCTCGCATTTAAATCACACCAACCCTCTCTGGAATAAAGATTCACCGGCCTATAAAAATGTGATCGGCCAATATGCTGAAGTCGCTGAACGCGGATTAATCGTTAAGTAACGCTGCCACCTTCAACAAAGCGCCGGTGTCACGCGCATCACGCGCCGTCATAATCGCGCCGTCCAAAACATTGCGCCACTCTGAATCGGGCAACTTGCCCAAACGCGGCACCGCCAACTTTAGCAACTCGACCACGTTACCTGCATTGCGCTGCGCCGTTGCAATGACCTGCGCCACGTCGACATCTTCATGGTCAGGATGCCAGCAATCAAAATCGGTAACCATTGCTATCGATGCGAAACTCATACCAGCTTCACGAATTAACTTCGCCTCGGTAATGTTAGTCATGCCGATAATGTCGGCGCCCCATGCTCTAAACATTTCGCTTTCAGCGCGCGTAGAAAACTGTGGGCCTTCGATGCACACATACGTGCCACCGCGATGGTGATTTAAATCTAACTCTTGCGATGCGCCCTCAAGAACATCGACCATTGCCGCACAAACGGGGTCTGCCATCGGCACATGCGCTACCACGCCATCTCCGAAAAATGTTTGGCGACGGCGGTAAGTGCGATCGATATATTGATCGACAAACACAAAAGTTCCTGGTGGAGTATGCTCGCGCAACGAGCCGACAGCGGTGGCGGTAAGCACATGCTGCACACCTAATTGACGTAGCGCATAAATATTAGCAAGGTAAGGCACGTCGCTCGGCGACAGAAAATGCCCACGGCCATGGCGCGGTAAAAACGCGACATCAACGCCGTCCATGGTGCCAAGCAAAATGTCATCCGACGGCTTGCCCCATGGCGTGTCCAGGCTGATGGCTTGTTTGTTCTCGAGGCCGTCGATGTCATAAACACCACTGCCGCCGATCACTGCCACCCGCGCTTGTTGCTTAGTCATTGTCGTTGTTTTTTTCACGCTTTGCTTGCGCCCATGGCGAATCAGCAGGCGCATCAGAGGACGTCTTCGGTTTCTCGGAATCACGCGGTGCTGGCTTTACGTATGGCTTGCGCTCTTCGCGCCCACCGTCTCTTCCACCTTCGCGATT
>JAPYTC010000022.1 GCA_029941685.1 Planctomycetota bacterium
AGGCAAAGTTTGATCGCACGGCGCCACAGCATATTCGGCCCAAGTGCCACGCTCGCGCAAGGCGTCCATGTTTGGAGTAGGCACGTTGGCATCAAGCACAACATCGGCGCGCAAAGTGTCGGCGACTACCAACAGCACGTTCGGTGCAGTCGCAGATGGCAGAGGCGCATCGTGGGTTAAGGCCAATTCTGGCGCTGGAACCATTGCTGGGTGAGTGCTCATTTCTGGCAATCCAAGGAATGCAATCAGCGGTAAAGCGTAACTTAATTTGCCAAATAGGTGCAAGCGTGACTCCCCCTGCTCGCAGTCAGCGCGCTTAAGAAAACTAATGGGTAACGCAAACCAACCGAATAACGACAGCAATGCGCCAGCCAAGGCATCAAACCTTGGATTATTAGACTTCTTTATCTTAGAGAATGGCCACCAAAACACGCCGCAAAACAATGCATTACACGACAGCATGAACGATATTTCACGCCACATAAAATCATCGCTGCCACTAATCGCAACGAACACTATCAGTAACACTAGTGAACCTAAACTCGCTCCGGCTGTTGCCGCGAGAATCACTTTCAAGAAACCTCCCCTTTTCATTTTTTTTCTCTAGTTGTTAGAGTAAGCCTTGGCACGCAATGCCTCGATGTCTTCTATCGAACGCGGAATCATGCTCGACATTAACTCGTAACCTGTTTCTGTAATCACAACCACGTCTTCGATACGGACGCCAATGCTCTCTTCTGGTAAATAAATACCGGGCTCAACAGTAAAGACCATACCGGGCTCAAGCTTAGCGCCGAATCGACCAACGTCGTGAGTAGCCATTCCTAGCCAATGCGAAGTGCCGTGCCACATGTTACCGAAACCACGTTCGGTAATGACGCGCTGCGCAGCGTTAGAAACATCGCGCAGAGTTTTGCCTGGCTTACACATTTTAAACGCAGCTTCTTGCGCGTCGTAAACCGCTTGATAAACTTCGCGTTGACGCTTAGTAAATTTCTTTCCTGTCGGCCAAGTGCGCGAAATGTCGGCCACGTAATGATTATATTCGGCACCATAATCAATCATAATGACTTCGTTCTTGCCCAACATGCGGCTGTTTTCATTGTAGTGCAAAGTACAGGCATTAATCTCAGATGCAACGATCGGCGCGTATCCGCCTTGGCCCATGCCTCCAGCCATTTGAAATTCATACATCATCCGTGATGCAAGTTGCCATTCGTAATCACCCGGCATGCCCTCGGCCATCACCGCTTCGTGACCGGCGCCTGATGCAGCACATGCACGGCGCATTGCCTCAACCTCGGCTGAAGTCTTCACTACGCGCATAGCATCGAGAATTACCGAGATATCTTTCACCTTATAGCCGTGTATCTCTTCTAGTCTTTCTGCGAACCGTGCTTCGCGATGCTTACCCTCGTCATAAGGGTTGCCCATCATTTCGCGAACGGCAGACTGCAAATTATCGCGTGACATCATCCAGTTTTCTGCCGGCTGCCGTTGTATGTAAACGACTTTATATTTGTCGCGAAACTCGCCAATTGTGGCGGCGAAGTTTTTCATGCCTTTACCTAACTCTAGACAATTTTTAATGCCAGTCATCTCTTTCGCTTCTTGTGGGTCAACCAAGTCGCCCTGCCAGCGCTCGGCGCCCGAACTTACTGCCGGCACAAACAAGTACTCTTTACGCGTGTCGGTTGTCATCACCAAAATTGCGTTTGGTGTAGTCACCCCAGTAAAGTACCAAAAGTTATTGTCTTGACGAAACTCTCGATAGTCAGGATTGGATGCCTTGCCGCGCAAAACAATAATGCCCGGATCAGAGTCAGTAAAACGATCTAGCAACTCAGTGCGGCGGTCGGCGTGCCACTTGGCATTAAACAACTCTTGCCCGCGACCGTCTTCTTGGTGTTGCTGCGGGACTGCTGCTAGAGCAAGGGCGACTATGGTGATGGCATTTATCATGGCCTTAGATTTTATACTCGCGCTACAATGTAACAACACACGAACATGGACAAGCTCTATCTCGACCACGCCGCTACTACACCCCCTTGCCCTGAGGCGCGGGCGGCTTTTAATGCTGCAGCCGACGATTGCTTCGCCAATCCGGGGTCTTTACACCAAGCCGGAGCAGATGCTGCCCGGTTAATCGAAAAATCACGCCGCGAAATCTCCAAATTACTTGGCGCCAGCAATTACAAGCTGGTCTTCACCGCTACTGGCACCGAGTCCAACCATTTGGGCATCCGCGGTTTCTTTCAAAGCGGACGCGCTATAGTTGGCGAAATTGAACATCCATCTTCGCGAGCGGCTGTTGACGCCCTTGAAGTGACCACCGATATCGCGCCGGTTAACTGCGACGGCCGTATCGACACCGAGGCCTTCAAAAACTTACTTAGTGACGACGTCGGGCTGATTAGCATTCAGTGGGTGAATAACGAAATCGGCAGCCTGCAGCCGGTTCATGAATTAGTACAACTTGCACGTCTACTTGCACCGCGCGCACATTTTCACATCGATGCCATTCAAGCTGCGGGTAAACTCAACTTACACCTCGATCAACTAGGTGTCGACAGTATTTCAATCGCCGCCCACAAATTCGGCGGCATTCGCGGATGCGCGGCGTTGCTGTTTCATAATAACTGCAAACAGCCCACTCCTTACTTTACTGGTGGTGGTCACGAAAGCGGATTGCGTAGTGGTACCGAAAACACCATGGGCATTGCGGCGATGGCTGCCGCGCTATCGGCAAAGCACAATAAAATAAGTAGTGCACCAAATTATCTGCACGACTCGCGCCAACGTTTAATCACTGCCATTGCTAACGAGTGCGACATCGAAGTTCTCGGCCCTAGCGATGAACAGCTAACATCGGGAGCGATTTTAAGCATCGTATTAAAAGGCATGCGCGCCGAACCCTTTTTGCATCAACTCGAAACGCATCGTATTTACGTCGGCAGCGGCAGTGCATGTAACGCGCATGGACATAGCGAGTCGCCGACATTGGCAGCCGTCCAATTGAAAGAAGAAATGCGCAACAGTGTGTTACGCATTTCTTTTAGTGACGAATTGTCTAACGAATTAACACTGCGAGTGGCCACAGCTATGGCACTTACAGCAGGCTTCTTCAAAGACTAACGAATAGCAGAATAAGACCGTCTCAAGCTGCTTAATAACTCTGAATCGTATGGTCGATGACTTCGAGCTCGACTTGCCCCTCGCTAAACATTTCGCGCGTCTCTTGGCCAGAGTGATAACGCTTTTCGCACACCACGCGCTTGATGCCCACCGCCATAATCAACATCGCGCAACTCCGGCAAGGCTCCATGCGGCAATAAAGCGTGGCGCCATCTAAGGAAATGCCGTGCCGCGCTCCTTGAGCAATAGCATTCTGCTCAGCATGGATGGTGCGCAAACAATGATCGCTAGTATTGCCCTCGCTATCGGTCACCTTTTTCATCAAGTGCCCGACTTCGTCACAGTGCGCCAACCCCGGAGGTGAGCCAACGTAACCCGAAGTTACAATTTGTCGACCTTGCACGATGATGCAGCCGCTGCGTCCGCGATCGCAAGTGGCGCGCTTAGAGACCTCGTGCATTAAGCCGAGAAAGTATTCGTCCCAGGTTGGTCGTTTGCTCATACTTGAATGGTTTGTTGGTGTTCAAAATCTGGAAGGCGCTGCCACACGTCGCGCATGACTCTTTCTACAGTAACCAAAGTGCCGCAATGGAAATGGCCTTCGGGGCAGCTCGGGTGACCATGCATACCGCACGGTCGGCAATCTAGATTTTCTTCGATTTCGAGCACCACATCTTGTTCACCGCGTGGAGCAAATCCGAATGATGGCACGGTACTGCAGAACACCGCAACAACGGGGACGCCGGCGGCCACCGCCATATGCATTGGTGCAGAATCGTTAGACACCACTACTGCAGCTTGTTTTATTACGGCATAAGACTCTCTTAAATTGGTCTTTCCGGACAAATCTAGAATGGGTGTCTTGGGGTTGAGCGCTTGCACCACCGCCGATGTGTAAATACGGTTGTTTAACATGCGGTCGTCTGGGCCACCGAGCAACACCACCGCCAGCCCGTGACGCAAGGCTGTAGCCGCCACACCTGCAAAATATTGCTCGGGCCAACGCTTCGTCGCCCAAATCGAACCGGGGGCAATGGCGAGAAATTGATCTAAACCGCCAACTAGTTGCGCCGCTTTAGCTATTTCATCTGCGCTAGGGTGCATTTGCGGACGCGTCCATTCGCCGCCGCCGAGTAACTGCAAATTACGCTCAATCTCGTGTAAATCTGTACGGTATTCGATCAACTCGGTGTATATCCATTTGGCTGCCGCGTTATCGAAGGCGATGCGTACTGGGATTTTGGCCAGTTTTAACAGCAACGCCGTACGCCAAGAACGATGTGAGCAAATCACTCGCGCATACTTTTTGTGACGTAGACGCTTGGCGATGCGCAACATACCCAGTAATCCTTTATCGGCCTTGCGTTTGTCGTATACAATTACTTCGCGCAGCTGTGGATGATTACGCAACATCTGTCCCCCACCAGGCGAAGTCAAGAAATCGACATCACCACCAAACTTTTCTGCTGCCACGCGCACTGCGGGCTCGGCGCACAACACGTCGCCAAGAAAAGATGTGTCAACAAGGAGGGTGGCATCTGCCATCGGCTGTATTCTAATGTTGCCCCAATCCCTACTCACCCCTTAATGAACCATTCTCCCCAACTCGGTAGCCGTACAGAAGTTCTGCGACTCGCTTGGCCGATTGCCATCTCTATGATGTCATTCACTATTAAGGGGTTTGTTGACACTCTGATGGTTGGGCAACTCGGCACTGACGTTTTGGGCGCAGTTGGTTTGGCCTCGGTCGCCACTTGGCTAGCGATGACTTTCCCGTGGGGCATCTTGCGCGGACAACGGCCATTGATTAGCCAGTATCTCGGCGCCGGTCAATCCCAAAAAGCCTTCTCCTTTGGCGTTCATGCATTCGCTTTGGCCTTATTCTGTGGACTGGCTGTATTAATATTCTCCGACCAAATCACGGCGTTGTTCCATATTTACGCCGGGTCAACTGACCTAACAATCGAAGGCTCCCAAATAGCCGACGATTATTTTCGTACGCGGGTGCAATGGTTACTGCCTACATTTCTTACGTTAGCGATTGCCGAATACTTGCGTTCGGTCGGTGAAACACGCGTGCCGATGATAGTTGACATTTTTGTCCACCCCTTAAACATCTTCTTCAACTGGGTTTTGATTTTTGGGCATCTCGGATTTGAACCAATGGGCGCAACCGGCGCTGCACTCGGTACTGGCATCGCCGACCTCTGTGCTCTAGTATTAATATTAATCGTTGTTAAACCTAAACATAAATTCACAACCGAACATTTAAAGATAAAAGTTTCGCGCTTGTTAGAAGTATTAAGCGTTGGGTTTACTGGAGCGGTACAGTATTCGCTGGAGGCGGTTTCTTTCGTCACCATCACTTGGTTTATCGGCAAGACGGGCACAATTGCAGTGGCCGTCCACCAAGTTGGCATTCAATTGATTCATGTTTCGATGTTAGGCGGTGCAGCGATTGCAGATGGCGGATCGGTTTTGATTGGGCAATATGTCGGTGAAAAGAATTATTCTGCGGTGCGTAGAACATTGCGCTCTACTTTAGAAATCATTACACCATACATGTTATTAATCGGTGCATGTTTTGTAATTTTCCGCGAACAACTAGGCAACATGTTCATTAACAACGACGACCCCGTCGAATACGCTAAGGCGATGCGTTTAAGTAGTGGTGTACTTATTGCCGCCGCAATTTGGCAACTTGGCGATGTCTTTCAAATCGCATTTCGTTTTGCACTGCGCGCCGCTGGTGATCATGTGTGGGTTATGTGGGCAGGCATTCTATGCACTTGGCTACTCGCAATGCCCGTCGCCTACGTGGTGGTGTTCGTCTTCGATGGCGACGTAGCCGACGTCTGGATGGCCTGGAATGTCGAGATTTTCGTTGGCTCAGGATTCTTCGTTCACCGATGGCGTTCGGGCAAATGGGCCGAAAAACGTCTAGTTCGCGACTAGGAGCTGTTGTTAAGATTGTGGCATGCTAGAAGCCACTCCGCGCAAATCTACTTGGGTAATCCACCTGCTGTCGATTGTCTTATTCTTCTTGTTCGCTTGGCTGCTCTCTCTTGTGATTGACGATTTAGATGATATTGGCAAGCCAGATGATGCCGCAGTGTATTCACAATATGTCGATCAAGATTTGGCTAATGAACGCTCTCGGCTGAAGCAACAAATTAAAAACCTCGAGCAACAAATTAATAGCTCAAGCCAAAGCTTGAAAAACATTCAAAATGCTAGCGGCGGTAACACTAACGAAAATCTTGTAAAGTTTAGCAATTTATTGATTGAACAAGAATCTCGGAAAAACGACTTCTTGGTCCAGCTCGAAAAGGTCGAGGCTGAGTTTGCTCCACAAAACGCGGAGTACTATTCCGCCTGGAACAAAGTCTGGACCGCCCACCGCTGGTGGGTTGCCGTTTATAAACTCGCATTTATTATCCCGGTATTTATCTTGGCCGCATTCGTTCGCTCGCGCCGCCGCGCATCTGCGCTTAAGCCGATTTACACCTCGATGCTCATTGCATCTTTTTGGCATCTCGGAGTCACCGCCAACGACCACTTTCCTGAGGTGGTATTCAAGTACATCGCAATCGCTGTCGGCATCGTAATCGTGTTAGCCGCACTGGTTCATTTGCTGCAACGCGCTTCAGCCCCAAAAGATTTAGATCTACTAAACCTGCGCCGTGAAGCCTACGCCAATTCGATTTGCGCCTGTTGCGCGTTTCCGATTCGCCGCCAAGAAAACAGCGACTACACTTGCCCCAGTTGCGGCACTGAGTTGTTCGCCAAATGTCGCACCTGTGCCACTATTCGTCATCGCTTACTGCCATACTGTGCAAGCTGTGGCACGGAATAAAAGATGGTGGGCCCACCAGGACTTGAACCTGGACTCGACGAATTATGAGTTCGCAGCTTTAACCAATTAAGCTATGGGCCCATCGCATAGGTGGCATATTGTACGATGCGCGTGCAATCTTGTTAATATGCTTGCATGCTTAAACCTTGCCTCGCTCTAATTGTTGTCGCGATAAGCTCTTGCGCCACACAACATCCATCTAACTCGTTACCGCGACCCAACATCGTTATTGTTTTCACCGACGACCAAGGATGGCAAGATGTGGGTGTTTACGGCGCTGAAGACTTTGCGACTCCAAACCTCGATCGCCTGGCAAGTGAGGGTGTGCGCTTTACTGATTTTTACGTTTCGCAGCCGGTATGTTCGGCATCACGCGCATCATTATTAACCGGATGTTACGCCAACCGCCTTGGTATTCACGGCGCGCTAAATCCAAATTCTCAAAATGGGCTGAAGTTAGACGAAGTAACCATCGCCGAGTTGTGCAAGCAGCGCGGGTATGCCACCGCCAATTACGGCAAATGGCATTTGGGTAATCTCGTGCAGTTTTTGCCGACGCGTCAGGGTTTCGATACTTTCGAGGGCATTCCTTACTCAAATGATATGTGGCCACAACACCCTGAGTCGCCGAAAGCTTATCCGCCGCTGCCATATTTGATTAACGAAACAATCGTGCGCCACACGCCCGATCAAGCTCAATTCACTACCGATTTTACTCATTTAACTACGCAATTTATTCGCAAGTCACATGCTGAGGGAAATCCGTTTTTCGTGTACCTAGCGCATCCGATGCCGCACGTGCCGTTGTACGTGTCAGACAAATTCGCCGGCAGTTCGGAGCAAGGTTTATATGGCGATGTCATCCAAGAGATTGATTGGTCGGTGGGTGAAATCATGAACACTCTAGAAGAACTCAACATCGAGGACGATACGTTATTAATTTTCTGTTCGGATAATGGCCCGTGGTTATCATATGGTAATCATGCCGGAGCGGTGGCGAATTTGCGTGAAGGTAAAGGCACAACTTTTGAGGGTGGTATTCGCGTGCCGTTTATTGCGCGTTTCCCGAATAAGATAAAAGCTGGCAGCGTGTGTAATGAACCAGCGATGACGATTGATATTTTCCCTACTATCGCCAAGTTAATTAACGCCGAATTACCCGCTCACACGATTGACGGTAAAGACATTTGGTCGCTACTAAGTGGCGAGCCATTGGCATTCTCTCCGCATGACGCTTACTTCTTTTATTATCGCACTAACGAGTTGCAGGCAATGCGTGCTGGCAAATGGAAACTGCACTTCCCTCATAACTATCGTTCGCTTGAAAACCGCGCGCCAGGCAACGATGGCACGCCCGCTAAATATAATTATTCGATGCGCACTAGTATCGAACTATATGATTTAGAAAACGACATAAGCGAATCAACCAATGTAGTTGGGGATAACCCCCAAGTGTTGTCTGACCTTCTAAAGTTAGCCGACAGAATGCGCCGCGAGCTCGGGGACAGTCTACTCAACCAAACTGGTTCAGGAACCCGCTAACTCAGCGAATAACGCTTCGTATTTTTCGGAAGCCGTCTCCCACGAGTGAATCTCGGCCATTACCTCGCGTCCGCGTTTGCCTAATTCGATACGCCGTTGCTGATCATCGAGCAAATCGCAAACCGCTTTAGCGAATGCTGTCGGGTCGTCGGCTAGACACAGCAACTCGCTTACTTGCGGATGCATCGCCTCAACGCCTGTCGAATTTGTGACCACTGGTTTTTCGACCGCCAAGGCCTCGAGCACTTTGTTTTTTATGCCTGCGCCAAAACGCATTGGTGCAACCAACATTGTTGCGCGCTGGATGTAAGGCTTTAAATCTTCGACGCGGCCGGTCACTTCGACGCCATCGGTTTGCCCTAGCGCCTTTAATTCGGGCGATGGGTTTGTACCGACCACGGTGAAC
The DNA here is from genome assembly GCA_029941685.1 of Planctomycetota bacterium. Lineage (GTDB taxonomy): Bacteria > Planctomycetota > UBA1135 > UBA1135 > UBA1135 > JAPKEZ01. Next base: position 8,940 of record JAPYTC010000022.1, read on the forward strand.
GTAACCTCAGGATGTGTCTTGCGCACTAACGGCAAAATGTCAGCTGCGAAGTGGAGTGCGGCATCGTAGTTAGGAAGGAAATCCATGTTGCCGAAAATGATTAGGTTACCGGGTATTTCGTCGATGCCGGCAACGGGCTTGAACATTTCGAGATCAACGCCGTTCGGTATTAACGCGACACGGCAGCCTGGTACTAATTTCTGCAATGCAGTTTTATCGAAAGGCGACACCACAGTTGACATTGGGTATGTGTTTAACGCAGCGGTTTCATATTGCGTGAAACGCTTTAACAACTGCTTGGTGCGCCAACGCTCGCCGAAACCTAAATCGCCACGCTCGAGCCGACGCTGGTAAAACAACGTGCGGCAATCGCAAACGTCAAGCAAGGTTGGCACGTGTTGCGCCGCCTTACTAAACCACAAATCTGCCCATGGATCAAAAACATATGCGGCATCTATGTCTAGTGTTGACACCAGCTCTTTTACTTCTACAGCAAGTGTGTCTGCAAATCCGGGATATTCGGCATGAAAATCATTGACCGGAGACAAGCCGATATTGGTGCGCGCTCGCCCGATGACCGAACGCTCGGGGACGTCGCGCATGGTAATCGAACTAAACAAACCATCGTTTTCGAGAAACGGAAGTTGCGCACGCTGCTCGTCGTTGTGGTTTAACGCCAACAAATGAATGTCGTGACGCTGCGACAACCTGCGAAAGATGTGCAGGATGCGCAAATGGTAACCTTCGCTTATCGGCCAAGGCATGCCGCGGTAAACAACTAACAATCGCATTGGCCTACAATATAACAGCTTTCATAGCCTCGAGTAATTCATAGCCGAACTCATCTGCCTTGGCCGGGCCAATGCCTGGCACCTTCAACAATTCGCTTTCGTTTTCTGGCGCGCGGGATGCAATCTGTTCAAGAACCTTGTTACTGAAAATTCGGTAAGCGGGGACGCCCATCTCTTTGGCCTTGACATTGCGCCACTCTTTAATCACTGCCGCCAAATTTGCGTCGATTGCGCCAGCGGTTTGGGGCACTACACTATCAAGGCTAATTAGAATGTCGTTGTTGTTGTCAAGCACCGACTTAGCCTTAGACGTAATGTCAATCACAGGGTATTCCGATCCAGTAACTGCTAAATACCCGGCGTCGAGTAAAGACTGAATGATTTCTTCAACTGCAGCAAGTGTTTGACCTTGCAGTGCACCATGCCCCACCGCGTGTTGGGGAATAGTTGCCGCCTTACTGCCGCACAAAATCGCCGCATTCTTTTTGCGTCCGTATTTGATGCTCGATAAAGCTACACTTTTAATAATTGTATGTGCTATATCGAATTGTTTACCGCTTACTGCTTGTGGTGGGTTACTAATGCTGCGCGCACAACGGCAACATTGACCACATCCGTCGGTGATTTCAATGACGTCTGGATCGCCAAAATAATCTAACACGCGGCGCCATGAGCAAACTGACGATTGCGCCCAATCGTAAACACGACTCAAGCGACGCATTGATGCATCGACATGGCGCGGATCGGGTGATGCGCCATCATCGCTTTGCTTAATCAAGAAATCGTGAGTACGGTAATCTTTACCGCGCCATAACATCACAGCTAGAGAGGGTTCGCCATCACGTCCGGCGCGTCCGAATTCTTGGTAATAATCTTCGAAGCTACGCGGCAGGTGTAAGTGAATAAGCAACCTAATATCTGGCTTGTCGATTCCCATGCCAAATGCGTTGGTAGCGACTAGCGCATCGAGTTCGTTGTTGATGAATTGATCTTGCACGATGGTGCGCGATTCACCATCGCATCCTCCATGATAGAACGCCGCGCGTAAACCATGACGCGCCAAATTATCGACTAACTCTTCGCAAGCACGACGTGTACCAGCGTAAACCAATGCCGGTGAATCGCCATCGCGGTGTTTTATGAGCTGTACCGCTTCAGCGGTGCGTGCATCGTCAGAATTCATCTTTCGGGTTTCAATAGTGATGTTATCGCGCAAAAAACCGCGCACAAACACCTCTGGGTTATCGAAACCCAAAGCTGTTCCTAGTTCGTCGCGCAACTCAGGCGTCGCCGTCGCAGTAAATGCTGCTGTGTGCTTCGGCTGCAACCATTCGAGAAACTTATCGATGTTCATATAGTCGGGGCGAAAGTCGTGCCCCCAGCGAGCCACACAATGTGCCTCGTCGATTGCCACTAATGAGATAGTGGTCGCTGCTCGCTTTAGCATGTATAAAAAATACTGGTTGCTCAGCCTTTCAGGCGAGACATATAAAAAGTTCAGGTTGCCTGCCACAAATTCGTCTTCGGCAGCCCGACGCTCTGCGGGGCTCTGCGCACTGTCGAAGGACGCCGCTTGTACACCGGCCTTGCGCAATGCCTGCACCTGATCGCGCATCAACGCAATAAGCGGCGAAACAACTAGGGTGGTGCCCCCAAACAACAAGCCGGGCAGCTGGTAACAGAGTGATTTTCCCGCGCCTGTGGGCAAAACTGCCACGGTCGGCCCGCCAGCCAAAATTGAGCGAATAACTTCGGCTTGCCCAGGACGAAACTCGGCGTGCCCAAAAACATCGGACAGCACCATCATCACCTGGTCGCGAGTGAAGTTCATGAATGTAATTTTATCGTTTAAGCAAGTCAATTATCGTACCTTCCACAGGGAAGACGCCGCTGTCCTGCTTGTTGTACACATTCTTTTCACCATCCCTAACAATAAACACCCCGCCAGAGCCTGCAATCAGCTCTACATCAACACCGAGGGTGTCCTTAATTTCAGCGGCCACACGAGTCGCTTCAGGCAAGTAGTTTCACATTTGACAGTATTCGATGCTTATTCTCATAAAAGTAGGATACACCCCCTTGCGCACGGTTCAATAGTCTCTATAATCTCCGCTAATGATACTGAGTCTCATTACCATTACTCTTTCCACAGCCGCCCAATTCTCCTTCGGGGGATATGGCGAAGTCTCGTACCGTAACGTCGAAAATGACACTGACCGCTTCGATATCCACCGTGTAGTGCTTTACAGCGGCTACGAATTCGACGCGACCTACAGTTTCCATTCTGAAATCGAATTCGAGCATGGTGACGAAATCCATGTTGAGTTTGCCCACATCGACGGTAATTACTCCGATGCCCTCAACGTGCGTGCAGGGCACATCCTGCTGCCGATGGGCTTCATGAACCAAACACACGAGCCAACAACTTTTTGGAGCGCCAAGCGCCCTCTCGTTGAACGCTTTGTAGTCCCATCAACTTGGCACGAAAACGGTGCTGGCGTTTTCGGTAGTCACAACAACATTGCATGGCAAGCTTACTTTGTGAATGGCACTGACGACGGCTTCGATATCCAAGAATCAGGCTTGCGGGGTGGACGCCAAGGTGGCGAGGAGGCTGCAGCTGAAAAGATGGGCTTCACCGCACGCGTTGATTACCAAATTACTGCGGGCTTACAACTTGGCACTGCGATTTACACTGGCGGGACTAACAACTCTACGCCAACTGGGCTGGAGCATCACGTGCAAGTAGTTGAAGCTCATCTACAATATGACCACGGTCCGCTGCGCATACGGGCTTTATTTGCCGATGCATCCGTAGAAAACTCGGGTCTACTACCGATAGCGTCTACTACCGACGACATCGACGGCTGGTACGTTGAAGCGGGCTACGACTTGCTCAGCGCCGACGACGATTATTCTCTAACGCCATTCGTACGGATTGAGCAATACGACCTCGGCGAAGAAGTTGACGTCAACGTGTTCGGTTTTGCTTTTCAGCCCAACATGAATATTATTTACAAATTCGATTTACAGAACATCACTAGCGAAACTGGTGCGCAAGATTCTGACAACATTGAATTCACCATTGGTTGGTCATTCTAAAACAAAATGAAAATCGTAACTGCTATGGTCTGTGCGGCCCTGTTTGCTGCTGAAGGGAAAACTTACTTCACCAAACAAGAGGCGTTGCAAGAGGTGTGGGGAGAATCAGAAATAACATTAGAACATGTTTCTGATCACACTTTTTACAAGTCACTCGACAGCTCTGACAATAGCAGTGCGTGCTTCAACAGCCAACGCGTGCGCAGCAAAGGGCAAACCATCATGCTGCATGTCGCCGACGACGGCACCATCGTCGACATATTAGTATGTCGTTTTAACGAGCCTATCCGCTATAAAGCGCCGCCACGTTTTTACCAGCAATTCATCGGTAAAAAACTTAACGCCGACTTGCGTTTAAAGCGAGATATCGATGGCGTAAGTGGCGCGACATTAACCTCACGTGCTACCGTGAAAAGCGTACGCGAGATATTAACGGCTCATGCTAAAAAGTGAACGCAACTTTCAACACGCCGCTAACGCTGTAATTGGCATTAGCGGTTTAGTCTATTTTTGGATGCTCTATCTAATCGATGGCGCAAATGATTTTTCGATATTAAATCACCCATGGCAAGATGCCGTCCGCAATTGCCATCTGGTGTTGGCACCGTTACTAGTTTTTGGCGTCGCTCTTATTTTGAAAAATCATATTCTGTTAAAAATTCGCAGTAAACATCGTGGCCGAGGACGGGTTACTGGCTACCTTCTATGTGCGCTATTTTTACCCATGGTGTTCAGCGCTTATTTACTGCAAATCGCTAGCGATGAAACTTGGCAATTGATTTTTAAATATGCACATAATTCAGTCTCATTTCTATGGATTTCCACATACTTAGTTCATCAAGCGCGTATTATGCGTAAATGATTTTAAGTTTAGCCGCCCTTTGCTTACCTGCTCTGTTTCAGGGCGCCATCGAGACTACTCCTGTACCCCGCCAAGATGCTTGGTGGCAAGCACGACATGAGTTAATCAACTCTCGAGCTACCGCTGCCGGCGATGCCTGCCAGTTAGTGTTTATTGGCGATTCTATTACCCAAGCATGGGAAAACGCAGGCTCAAATATCTGGCGTGATAATTATTCACAATACAATGCGGTGAACCTAGGAATTAGCGGTGACCGCACCGAACATGTTTTGTGGCGCCTGAAAAACGGCAACCTTCAGCCACTGCATCCTTCGTTAGCAGTGGTGATGATCGGTACGAATAACGCTGCTGGGTCAGAGCCGCTAAATACCGCTGCTGGAATTAGTGCGATTGTAAATGAGCTAAACGAACAGCGTCCAGCAATGAAAGTGCTGTTGTTGAATGTTTTCCCGCGAGGCGCGACTGCTGATGATGGTTTACGCTTAAAGAATGATAAAGTCAATTCGATAATCAATAAACTAAATGCTAGACCTCTAGTGCGCGTAGTCGATATTAAAGATTTCTTTTTATCAGACAACGAGTTGCTTGAGACCAACATTATGCCCGACTTGCTGCACTTGTCCGAATATGGATATACCCTGTGGCAATCCGGGATCGCCCAAGAGTTGCGTGAACATTTTGCGGTTGACTTTTTGCGAGACAACATGTCTGATGCTGATAAAGAAAATTTATCGTCGGAGTTTTTAATCAACAATACTAATTTAGCTTTTGATGCCTTCGACAAGGCGCCTTGGCGAAATAGCGTAAGCCACGAAATGTTTTTGAATTACGTGCTTCCCTATGCACAGTTAAACGAGCAGCGCGAAGATTGGCGCGCTGAGTTACGTGATATTGCTACGCCAATGATTGCTGGTTGCGACACACCCACCGCGGCCGCCATGGCGCTAAACGAAAAGTTGTTTAGTGCATTAAATGTAAAATATTCAACTAAGCGCAATCGCGCTGACCAGGCGCCGTCCGAAACAATTGAAACGGGGTTGGCCTCATGCACTGGCTTGTCGATATTGTTAGCTGATGCTTGCCGCGCAGTTGGAGTGCCGGCGCGCGTTGCCGGAATTGCCGAATGGCCAGACGGCGAAGGCAATCATACTTGGGTAGAAATCTGGGATAACGGTTGGCACTTCCTAGGTGCAGCCGAACCCGACGCCCAAGGCCTGGATCGAGCGTGGTTTAAACAACGTGTTGCGGGCGCCCGTCCTGGTGGGAAAAATGCGGTGTGGGCAGCTAGCTTCCAACAGACTTCAAATTTATTCCCGCTAGTATGGACGCCTGAACAAAACTCTGTTTTTGCCATTGATGTTACTTCACGTTACATCGGTATTGGCTCGAGCAACAATCCTTATGACGCGTTGCACGATGTTGCTTTGAGTTATTTTAATGCTGCAGCTAATGAGCGCAGTGACTTTACTTTCGACATGAATTTAGATGCCTTGGTGGCAGCAGACATCGCACGCGCGCGTAAACAAGTGTGGCGCGCTTATACCAACCGCGATGACGTAAAGCATATACGCGATGATTACGACAACAACCAAGTTAGTGCTGGTGATTACGCTTCTGCTTACACGATAAAAGAAGTCGGCGATCGCCCAGAA
>JAPYTC010000023.1 GCA_029941685.1 Planctomycetota bacterium
TCGTTATTACAAAGACGAATTACCTCATCAACACCCTTAAGTTTTTCTCTAACAGCGATTTGTTTTGGGATTGGCAGATACTCACCTGGCCGGTGTTCCTTTCCGCCAGTGCAATAATCACCTTGTTGTGGGCCGTGTATATGTTGGGTGCTTATAAGCTACCTTACGATTATGAAAAGCCAAAGCCAACAGTAAAGCGTGTCCTGTTCGCGGGTTTGTTGCTGTACTTCGTCGTTGGTATGTTTCAAGGCGTTGCCGATCGTGACCACAAATACCCAGGCGCAGTGTTGGCGTTTTTGCCACCTGCCGATTACGGTATGAACGAGTTCAACGAATATGGCCATAAGATGGGGGCAGCGCACCTCTCATGGATTGAAAGTTACGAAGAGGCCTTTAAGTGGGCTACCGAGCACAATACACCGCTTTTCATCGACTTCACCGGTGTGACCTGTGTTAATTGTCGTCGCATGGAATACGAGATTTTCCCGGATGACCTGGTTAGGCCACTGCTTAAACAATTCACTCGTGGCGAGCTGTGGGTTGACAAGCCACCGCATGGCAAGTTCAACACCGCTTTGCAAATTGAACGTTTCCAGCAAATAGCACAACCGTTTTATGCGATCATCGATCCGCGCAACGACAAGACGTTAATTACCTTTCCAGGCTACGATCCAGATCCGCAAAAATTCTCAGAATTCTTGCAGGCAGGCCTAGACGCTTACAATAATAAGTAATGCAGGTCTTGATCGGCGATGGTTGTGGGAATCGCTTCGCTTTGGTCGAGGCGGGCGCAATGGCGGCTGCCGAGCTTTCTCCCGGCTTAGTGATCCATCAGTGCAAAGATATAGACATCGATGGTTTGCTGGTCTTAGACGGCACCAAGCTGAGTATTTTCAATAGCGATGGCAGTGATGGCGGCGCGTGCTTTAATGGTTTGCGTATGGCTGCGGTTGCCAGTGAATTAGATTCAGGGTTTTTTGAAATGGCTGGCCAGAAAATTGCGTGGCGTAAAATTGGCGACGAAATCGAACTTGAGTTGCCTTATTCCGCTGCGGATTTTGAATGCGGCGTCGTAACAATCAATGACATTGAAGTTGCTACGGTTAATTTTTCTAACCCACATGTTATCGTGAAAAACTATCTTGGTTACGAGCAAGAGTTCGCTGAAAAGTTGCAAGCCGATGCCGTAAATTTTCCGCAATCAGTGAACGTACAGTTCGTTAAATATCCGTATGTAAACGGCGAAATAGCGGCGCGAATTTTCGAGCGGGGGGTGGGCGAAACTTTGGCCTGCGGAACGGGTGCATTAGCGCTAGCAGTTGATGCCTGGAACGATGGATTTGAAGGTGAAATAACCGTGAAAACATGGGGTGGAAGCCTGTTTTTGAGCAAGTCAGAAAATGGCAAAATTAGCTTGCGTGGAGCAGCTAGGTTGACCGGAAATATCGACTTAGAATTAGCTTAAAAGCGTTTATTTTGGGGGTGCGCTATGGCAAAATATGTCGTCCTTTTTAGGGCTGTCATCCCATTGTCATATGACTGATTCTTTACCCACAAACATCACCCACATTCCCGACACGCTGATCGAAAAAGAGATGCGTGATTCGTTTCTTACGTACGCGATGTCGGTTATTCACGACCGCGCTTTGCCAGATGTCCGCGACGGTCTTAAGCCTTCTCAGCGCCGTATTTTGGTCGCGATGAATGACCTTAATTTGCGTCACAATGCTAAGTATCGTAAGTGTGCAAAAATTGCTGGTGATACTTCTGGTAACTACCACCCACACGGTGAATCGGTTATCTATCCAACGTTGGTACGTATGGCGCAGCCGTTTCGTTTGCGTCACTGTTTGATTGACGGCCAGGGTAACTTTGGTTCGATCGACGGCGACCCGCCAGCTGCGATGCGTTACACCGAGGCACGCATGGGGGGACCTGCCGAAGAGATGTTGGTTGATCTCGATAAAGACACCACCGACAAGCGTACTAACTACGATGAGACGCGAACCGAGCCGACAGTGTTACCAGGTAAGTTTCCAAACTTGTTGGTGAACGGCTCAGAAGGTATTGCGGTTGGTATGTCAACGGCTTTGCCGCCGCACAACTTGCAAGAAGTTATCAATGCCATTCGCATGGTGCTCGATAACCCAAAGTGTACGGTTAAAGATTTGCTTACCGTAATCACTGGTCCTGACTTTCCTACTGGCGGCATCATTTGCGGCCGCGCAGGTATTGCCGAGGCGTTTAAGACAGGGCGTGGCAAGATTACATTACGTGGTCGCATTCATCATGAAGAGCCTAAAAACGGCAAAGGGCGTAATAAGATAGTCTTTACCGAGATCCCTTACGAGCGTGAAAAGACCGCAATCATCGAAAAGATTGCCGACGAGGTTAAGAGTGAGCGTATCGAGGGTATCTATGATATTCGCGACGAGTCTGACCGTGATGGCATGCGTGTGGTCATCGAGCTTAAAAAAGACGGCGATCCGATTGTGATTGAAAACTTGTTGTACAAGTACACACCGCTGCAAACGACCTATGCGATTCGTAACACTGCGTTAATTGATGGCCAACCACGCACTCTAACTCTTAAAGAGTTAATCGAGGCGTTTCGTGATCACCGCTTTGAAGTAATTCGTCGTCGCACCCAATTCTTGCTGAATAAGGCGCAGGCCCGTCTGCATATTCTCGAAGGTTTAATGATTGCGATTAAAGCGATTGACGAAGTCGTTGAAATCATCAAGGCATCGGCCAATACTGCCGACGCTCGCGAAACTCTCGAGGCTACATTTAGTTTGACACCAATTCAGTCGCAAGCAATTGTCGACATGCGCCTCGGACGCTTAACGGGCCTTGAAGTAGTTAGACTGCAAAAAGAAATCGACGATTTGATCATCGAAATCGCATGGCTAAAGCGTTTGTTGGCAGAAGACGAATTAGTATTCGACATCATCCGCGAAGACCTGACTGACATCGAATCTAAGTATGCCGAACCCCGTCGCACGACGATTGGTGAGGGCATCCAAGATTTCTTGACTGAAGATCTGATTACCGAAGAAACCATGGTGGTTACGATCAGTTCATCGGGTTACATAAAGCGTACTGCTGCAGACACCTACCGCGCCCAAGCCCGTGGTGGACGCGGTATTACCGGCGGCAAGTCCAAAGATGGCGATGTGCTGTCGCATCTGTTCGTTTGCTCAACACACGACTACCTATTGGTATTTACCGATCGCGGACGTTTGTTCTGGCTTAAGGTTTATCGCCTTCCTCAGCAAGACCGCACCTCTAAAGGTCGTTCAATCCGTAACTTAATCGAAGGCATTCAAGCCGACGAAGAGATTCGTTCAGTTATCGCCACGCGTAATTTCGACGAGGGCGAGTATTTGCTGTTCGCAACTGAGCAGGGTAAGGTTAAGAAAACCGAGCTGTCTGCTTATTCGCGTCCACGCAACAGCGGCTTGATTGCAACTAAGCTAAACGACGATGACCGTTTAATCGGCACGCGCCTGGTTAGTGAAGGAGACCACGTAATGATTATCACTGCTGGTGGTCAAGTGGTGCGCTTCGACGAAGGTGATGCACGCCCTATGGGGCGTAATGCCGCAGGTGTCAAGGGTGCCAAGCTGAAAGGCTCCGACAGGGTTGTTGACTTGGTTGCTGGCAACGCAGATGAGTACTTGCTCATTGCCTGCGAAAACGGCTATGGTAAGCGTACCAAGGTTGGCGAATTCCGATTGACTAAGCGTGGCTCACAAGGCGTGGTTGGCATCAAAGCTAACGCGCGTAATGGGCCAGTTGTCAATGCACGTAACGCTTCACGCTGTGAAGACGTACTGTTCTCCACCGCAAGTGGTATGCTCGTGCGTACTAAAGTAGCAGACATCTCAATTCAAGGCCGCGCTACTCAAGGTGTGCGTCTAGTAAACCTCAAGGACGATGACAAGCTCATCGCTTTGGCTGCTATCCCTCACGAACAAGACGATGAGTCAACTGACGAGGCCGCAAACGAGTAAATCATGTTAAAAAGAATCTCCGATGAAATTAAACAAGCGATGCGCGACAAAGCTAAGTTGCGCTTGCAAACTTTGCGCTCGTTAATTAACGACTTCAAAAATGCTGGCATTGATAAGCGCGGCAAAGAAGGTCTTACCGAAGAGGTTAATTCTCCGGCCGAGTACTTAAGTGGCGATGAGATGACAAAAATACTTCAGTCCGCAGCGAAAAGCCGTCGCGAGTCTATTGAGCAATACGCTGCCGGTGGGCGTCAAGACTTGGCTGATAACGAGCAGGCCGAATTAGATATTTTGTCAGAGTTCTTGCCGAAGCAACTCGATGATGCCGAGCTTGAGGCAATCGTTAAATCTGCAATCGAAGAAAGCGGCGCATCATCAATGGCCGACATGGGCGGGGTAATGAAAGTTGCTCAGGCTACAATCGCAGGTCGTGCCGATGGCAAGCGCGTTTCAGCAGTCGTGCGCCAGATTTTAGGTTGATGACTGAGACCGCACAGCAGAAGCCGAAGTCGTCTACCCTTAAGTGGGTACTGGTTGGTGCCGGATACCTATGCCTGATTACCTTTATGGCGTGGGCGTCGATCGATAAAGCAATCGATATGTCGAAAGAGATGGGCGTTTACCAGATTGATAAAACCCGCGAGTTCTTGGGCGATGAGAAGGCCCAAGAAATGCAAGAGTTTTACGATAAGCGCACTCATAGCGCAGATGGTAGCCCTATAGATAGCGTACCCAAAGATACACCGAAGCAATAATAATCGACATGATCATTAGCGGAAACGCTGTCTTCACAAAGGTCATGAATCGGATTGGGTGACCAGCACGCTCGGCAAAGCCGGCAACGATGAGGTTAGCGCTGGCACCGATTAGGCTGCCATTACCGCCGAAGCAGGCGCCGAGTGACAGAGCCCACCATACGGTGCGTTGTTGCGCAGCATCGAGGTCGACCCCATTTTCTGCGAGCTGCACAAAGGCCGCTTTGAGCGTCGGAATCATCGTTGCGACGAAAGGAATGTTGTCGACAATCGCTGAAGCTACCGCTGAAATCCAGAGTACGCCGAGGGTTAGCACTTTGGTTACGCCCGCTGAGTCGGCGATACCGTCGGTGAGGCCCACTACTTGAGCGGCCAATATGTCTAACGCGCCGGCGTGTTCAAGGCCACCAATGATGACGAACAGTCCGACAAAGAAGAAGATGGTAACCCATTCGACTTCACCAGAAGTGTGGTGTACGTTCTCGGCCTTGATTTCGATGTCTTTGCCGAAGTTGTCGAGCAACATAAGTAGTGCTGCGCCAGTCATGGCTACAGTCGCTGGCTCGATGCCCATTGGGTGGCCAACTACAAAACCGATGAGTACAAGCGTAAGAACAAACAGTGACTTAATGAGTAACTTAGGATCTTTAATTGCTTCGGCTTCACGGAAATTAAGTACGCGCTGGCGGGCCTCGTCGCTGGCATTCATCTTGCGTCCCCAGATGATGTAAATAGGCAGCATCGTAGCGATAAAAACTAGCGGCACAATTGGTGCAATGTGTACCAAGAAATCGTTGAAGGTAACTGATTCGACCATCGAACCAATCAAAATGTTTGGCGGATCACCAATTAAAGTTGCGGCGCCGCCTATGTTCGAGAATAAAATTTCAGCGAACAAGAAAGGATAAGGTGCTATTTCAAGTTCTTCTGTGATAAGTAGCGTCACTGGCGCGATAAGCAGCACCGTCGTTACGTTGTCAAGCAGCGCCGACAGCACCGCGGTAACAATTGACAGCATGACCAAAATGCCCCACGGCTTGGCTTGTACCTTTTTTGCGGACCAAATTGCTAAGTACTGGAAAACACCGCTGCGGCGGGTAATTGCGACGATTAGCATCATTCCGGTAAGTAGGCCGATGGTGTTCCAATCGATGGCCTGCACGGCGGCATGCTGATTGAGTACGCCAGTTAAAATCATTAGGCCACCACCTAAGAGGGCGACGACCGCACGATTGAATTTTTCGGACATAATAATCGCATAAGTGATTACGAATATAATTCCGGCAACCACTAGTGGATTGCCCCCACCAATAACGTGAGGTACAGAGTTCGTGGCCGGCGCACCGTGCTGCGTCAGTAGAGATAGTAGTGCGAACATCTAGTTGTTTTTTTTCAGTAAATGATCGAGAATATCCCAGTAACTAATGATTCCGACTAAGCGGTTTGAATCTGGGTCAACAACGGGAATGTTATCTTGCTTGCCTTCTGCAATACAGATTACCGTGCGAGTCAGAGAATCGTCCGGTGCAAGTGTTTGGGTGTCATTGTCACAATAATCGCTAACCGGCTTATCCCAGTCGTCGGATAGGCGACGTTGAAGGTCGGTGATGCTGTCATTCATGAAGTCTGCACTGCGCATGCCGCCTTTAGCAGATGCGGACGCCGGAATGGCAAGTTTAAGCAGATTGCTAACGCCGAACTGGCCAAGCATTTTGCCATCGTCATCGACAACGGGGATACTGCGAAAGCGTTTTTCAGCTAGGAGTTTTACTGTTTCGCCGACGGTAACATTCGCAGTTACAGTCATTGGCTCAGCATGCATTATTGTGGAACAAGTCATTTGAGAATCTCGGCTCTTGATTATATATAATCCAAGCAATGAAAACCAAGCATGCAGTCCGCGGGGCACTTGTTAATTCGGCGTTAATTATGGTGTCGCGTATACTCGGGTTCATCCGCGATGTCGCGATGTTGGCAGTATTCGGGCTCAGCCCACTGCTTGGCGCATTTAATATCGCCTGGGTGGTGCCGAATATGTTTAGGAGACTCCTCGGAGAGGGAGCTGTTGCGGCGGCCGTTCAACCCGCTTTGGCACGCGTCGAAGAAGACGAGGGCGAAGATTCTGCACGCGAGTTGTTTGCTGGATTCCAAGCTAGCGTGCTAAGTATTCTGCTCACTGTATTGGTCATCGCCTGGGTGGGGCTATTTGTTTATCGTGGTACGATTAGCGACGAAAGTGCATTGCAAACGAATCTGTTCTATTTACTGTTGTTGCCATACATGGTTCCTATTTGCATGTGTGCTCTGGCTTCAGCGCCACAAAATTTGCACGGTCATTTTTTCTGGCCGGCTGTAACCGGTGTCATTCTGAATGCCTGCTGGCTAGTCACGGTCTTCGCCGCAAGTTATTGGGCGAGCAACGATGGCGAACAATTGCAAATACTGTGTGGCGGCATATTGTTTGGCGGTATGTTGCAATGGGGTGCACAACTTCGTGGCCTCAAAAAAATAGGCTGGACGTACTCCCTTAAATGGAAAGCCCAGTTGTCTCAGCAAAAGCAAACTTTTGTTAAGTTTGTTCCGGCTCTAATCGGCTTGGCGGCGTTGCAAGTAAATTTATTAGCAGATCAGTTTTTGGTGCGTTTTATTGTCGGCCCCGAGGCGAATACATTCTCATATATAGCGAATCGTTTGCTGCAATTGCCGCTGGCTTTAGTGGGTGTCGCCGCCATGACAGGCGCAATGCCGTTGTTCGCTCGCCTCGCCGCCAAGAAAGACTTTGATGGCATGAATTACAATTTACGGCGCGCCAGTGAACTTACCGTAACGATAATGTTGTGCGCGTTTTCCGGACTCTTTGTATTGGCATTACCTGTTATCGAAGTGCTGTTTGAGCACGGCAAAGTTACAGCGGCCGACAGTGAGTTGCTTGCGTCGACATTGCGCGCCTATTTGTGGGTTCTACCCATCGCTGGAGTGTCAGGCTTGTTAACGCGTGGTCTACAAGCGTTACATAGTTATAAGCTGCCAATGATTGCATCGATCGTAGCAGTGCCAGTGAATTTGATTTTGGACATCGTGTTATTACCACGCTACGGTGTTGTAGCAGCGGGATGGGCGACTTCGATTGCTTTGTTGGTACAGTTGTTGGTGCTAAGTGTCGGATTACGTAGCGAACATTTACGGTTTCCGTTGCCACCCAAATCGGTATGGTCATGGATGTTGCCGGCAGTTACAACTTTTGCCGCCGCTCACTATTCTCACCACTTCTTGTTGGTTGAGAAGCCACTTGCGAATTTGTTATTGGCAATTGCATGCGGTGGCGTCGCTGCATTAGCGACTATGGCTGTCACGCGCCGAACAGACTTAGTCGGGTTGCTTCGCGCCGTACGCGGCACCAACTAATATCGTAAAAGCAGCCAGGCGAACGGATTGTAAGCTTGGTGTATCCGTGGCACTAGTGCCGAAGTGAATCAAGCAAGCGCATAATCCGAAAAGAGCGGCTTCGTTATGAGTTTTGATGGCCCTCACTAAGGGCATGGTGATTTTATAAGCCACAAAGGCTGCGATGCTAGTTCCGAATATTCCGGTAGTTGCAAGCAGTTGTAACGGCATGTTGTGACACCAAATGTGACCCTTTTCAACAAAGGGTAGCAGGCTGTCGCGATGCTCAATGTTTTCAGCGACAAGTTGGGGATAGCTTCCGAGTCCGTGCCCAAACCATGGTGCGGATTGGAATGCCTCTAGAGCTACTTGCCAGTGGAGGATTCGAATTGAATTGATCGTCAATTCAGGGTTGCTGAAAATATCCAATAGGGTTGCCAGGCGAGTATCGGCGAATGCAAGGGCAACAATGAATAGTACTGGGATGGCAGCGAGGAGTATACATTTCATTCGCTTGGTGCAGCTTTGGTGCAGTAACGGTATCAGCGCTATGCACAAAACAGCCATCAAGAAATTTGCACGCTCTTGACTGATCCATAGCGTGAATAAGGCGAAGATGCAAATTGTGGCGGCAATGATTTTTTGGTGCCCGCTGCGGCGGAGGACTGCGTCGAAGCTGACTGCGACTAAGGTAGTCATGCAAACACAGAACGCCCAAACATGTGAGGTGGCGGTGTAGCGTCCGCCGTGATCACTCTCCGGTAGGAAAGCGAAATATTGCAATACCGAATACAGGGCCGCACCAGCTGAAACATATAAAAAAGTATGAACAAAAACACCGATGCTGCTAGGGCTGATTGCGACGGCAGCGATGAAAAGATGAGCAAGTGGCCACAGACCCTTAATGTCATTGTAGGCGCTTTCTTTATCGGCGGCGGTAAAGTAAGCGAGAGCTATGAAGGCACTAAAAGCGAGAAGCAGTTTGTAATATTGTGGTGCGCGACGGGCAAAGTCTTGTGGCGCTACGACGACTAAAGAAATAAGTGCCAACGCCGCCAATGCCGAATGAGCCGCATGCGACCATGCCATTGAAGCCAAAGCAAGCCCATAAAGAAACGCTGGGATTTGGCGACTGTTCATTGAATAAAATCTAAAAGCTCTTTGAGCTTATTGCCTGTGAGTTCGGCTGACCATTGCGGTGAAGCTTGCGCATCACCCAAATCGTTGGTGCCAAGATGTTGCGATAACAATGTGGTCAACTGTTCGGTTGAAAAAGGGTCAAAATAATCAACGGAGTCGCCGAGCACTTCAGGCAGGCAAGTCGCGTTACTCGAAATAACTTTACAGCCACTCGCCAAAGCCTCAAGCGGAGGTAATCCGAAGCCTTCGGCAAACGATGGGAAGACCATTATTTTGGCAGAACGGTATAGGTGGAGCAATACTTCATCAGTGATATGCTCAGTGAACAAAACATGAGGAGACTTTATTTTCCGCCGAACTTTTTTTGCAGAAGCCACGAACACAAGTGGGTGTGCACGCTGCATTTCGAGTGGTAAAGCAGACCACGCATCTAATAAGCCACTCCAGTTTTTGTGTTTACGAATTGCCGATACAAACAATACGCAATTCTCGGGAAGACCATGCTGCTGTAGCAATTGCTGATTGACTTCACCGCGGCTAAAAGCCGGAGAAGGGTAATGCGGAACCACAAATAATTTGTTAGCTAGCGCTGGGAACGCTTTACTTATGGATTGTTTCGCAAAGTCGCAGCCAGTAATGATGTGATTGGCATTGAGCTGCAAGTTGCGCGCCGTTTTGTTCAATGCGTGGATTGCCGGTGCGCGCCGAATCCAAGAACTAGGCTGGGGTTGAATCGGGTTGACATCATGCAAAGTAGCAACCTTGATGGGCCCTTGCACCGTCGCAATATCGCTGTTTGGCGATATTAAAACATCGGCATTACAATAATCATCACCGTGCCATTCACTAAAATCTAATTCGACACTATGCGCGGCATTCTTCCAGAGTTCAAGAACGCGATTAAATGACGACGTTTTGCCGTTGTTGCATCGCGCGTCAAAAGCCAATTTCATTTAAGCTTCGATGGGGACCGACTGATAAAATCTTTGAAGGCATTCAACCGTAGCCTCGTCGCCCATCAGCGCAGCCATACCTTCAATCGCCGCCATCGCAGCCGACATTGTGGTCAAACACGGGATACCGACTTGATAAGCATCGCTACGAATCATGCCATCGTCGTGACGGGTTACCTTGCCCAGCGGAGTATTAATAATCAAATCGATTTCACCCGACTTAATCAAATCAACAACATTTGGACGGCCTTCGTGAACTTTATTGACGCGCTCGCATTTAATGCCATGGCGCTTCAATACTTTGAAGGTGCCACCGGTTGCTGTAAGTGCAAAGCCCATCGAGGCGAGGTTGCTAGCTGCTGCAACTACCGCACGCTTGTCTGCATCTTTAACGGAGATGAAAACCTTGCCTGATGTGGGTAGCTTGCGGCCGGCCGCATCGGAGGCCTTTGCGAATGCCATACCAAACGAAGCATCGATGCCCATAACTTCGCCAGTAGATCGCATTTCGGGGCCAAGGTCGGCACGCGCTCCTGCAAATTTAGCAAAAGGGAATGCCGGCGCCTTTACAGCGATGTGTTCTTCAGGAATCACTTCGTGCAAGTCGTCAAATTCGCACAACTTTTTGCCTGCCATTACTTGAGTTGCAATGCGTGCCAACGGCACACCAGTCGCCTTCGCCACAAACGGTACCGTACGTGAAGCGCGTGGATTTACTTCAAGAATATAAACCACTTCGCCGCGCACCGCATACTGTACATTCATCAAACCAATCACGCCAAGCTCTAAGGCCATTGCAGTAGTAGCCTCGCGGATTTCATCGAGAATCGAGTCGGATAAAGACATCGGCGGAATCACACAAGTCGAATCGCCAGAGTGTATTCCAGCTTCTTCGATGTGTTCCATGATGGCGCCAATTACCACTTGTTCGCCATCACAAATGCAATCGACGTCGACTTCAATCGCATCTTCTAAAAAGCGATCAACCAAAACGGGTCGATTCTTAGAAACTGTGACCGCTTCGGTCATGTAACGCTTGAGATCTTTTTGGTCGTAAACGATTTCCATGGCGCGTCCGCCTAACACAAAACTAGGGCGCATCAACACGGGGAAACCGATGCGGTCGGCAATCTCAGCTGCCTGATCGGTATTGTAAGCAATACCGTTGGCCGGTGAACGCAACTCGAGTTTAGTAAGCATTTCAGCGAACATACCACGGTCTTCAGCGCGGTCAATCGCTTCGACCGGCGTACCTAAAATGGGCACACCCGCAGCGTGCAAACCAGCGGCCAAATTGAGCGGAGTCTGTCCGCCAAATTGTACGATAACTCCATCGGGCTTTTCGCGACGGCAAATCGCCAACACGTCTTCGTGAGTTAGTGGCTCGAAGTAAAGGCGATCCGAAATATCGAAGTCGGTCGAAACCGTTTCGGGATTTGAGTTAACCATGATCGATTCAAAGCCCATGTCGCGCACCGCCAATGAGGCGTGCACACAGCAGTAATCAAATTCAATACCTTGGCCAATACGGTTTGGGCCTCCGCCAAGGATCATAATTTTTTTATTGGTGCTGACTTCAACTTCGTTCGAATCGAAATCGTAGGTCGAGTACATATAAGGAGTACTCGCGGCAAATTCAGCCGCACAAGTGTCAACCAAGCGGTAGCCGACATCAACACCTAACTTAACGCGCCAAGCCAAGACTTCAGCTTCGGTTGACGCCGTCGCTTCGGCTAATCGCGCATCTGAGAATCCGGCCTGTTTTAAACGACGCATATACTCGGCGTCGATATCTGAAAGCGGGGTGTCTTGTAAGTCGCGATCGGTTATCGCCAGGTTTTGCATGAATGTCAAAAACCAAGGGTCGATGCCACTTAAGTTGTGCACCGTTTCAACCGAGTAGTCAGCGCAGAAGGCATCATAAATTGCAAACAGGCGCCCAGGTGCAGGGCGCGAGACCTTTTGACGAATCTCTTCAGCGTCAAATTCGCGGTGTTTACCGGAAAAACCGACACGTTCTATTTCGAGCCCCCGGATTGCTTTTTGGAAGGATTCTTCGAAGGTACGGCCAATTGCCATCGTTTCGCCAACCGATTTCATTTGCGTGCCTAAAGTCGAATCAGAATTCGGGAACTTTTCAAAGGCAAAGCGTGGCATTTTAGTGACTACATAATCAATCGACGGCTCGAAACAAGCCGGTGTTTCTTTTGTAATATCATTTTGCATTTCGTCTAGTGTAAAGCCTACAGCTAATTTAGCTGCAAACTTAGCAATTGGGAACCCCGTTGCCTTAGATGCCAATGCGGATGAGCGCGATACTCGCGGATTCATCTCAATGACAATTAAATCGCCGTTTGCGGGGTTAACTGCAAACTGCACATTAGAACCACCCGTCTCAACGCCAATCTCGCGCATAATCGCAAACGAGGCATCGCGCATCCGCTGGTACTCGCGGTCAGTTAATGTTTGTGCCGGCGCCACGGTAATCGAATCGCCAGTATGCACTCCCATCGGATCGATGTTCTCAATCGAACAAATAATTACACAGTTATCGTTACGATCACGCATCACCTCCATTTCGTATTCTTTCCAGCCGATCAAACTTTTTTCAATCAGCAACTCGCTAACCGGAGACAAACGCAAACCGCGCGTGGCAATTTCTTCGAGTTCTTCGGCGTTGTAAGCGATGCCGCCACCCGAACCACCCATCGTAAAAGCGGGGCGAACTACACATGGCAGACCAACTTTTTCGATGGCCGCTTGCGCTTCAGTAAGAGTATGTGCAATTTCACTATCGGCACTCGCAAGGCCGATGGAATCCATGGCTTTGCGAAACTCGTCGCGGTCTTCGGCTTTGAAAATTGCCTCGGCAGTGGCGCCAATCATTTCACAGTCGTACTTTTCGAGCACACCACTTTTGTCAAGTTCGAGCCCGACATTTAGCGCAGTCTGCCCCCCAAGCGTCGGCAAAATTGCATCAGGGCGTTCTTTAGCAATGATGCGTTCAACAAAGTCGGCGGTAATCGGTTCGATATAAGTCGCCTCAGCCAACTCTGGGTCGGTCATGATGGTCGCTGGATTACTGTTCACCAACACAATGCGATAGCCTTCTTCGCGTAAGGCCTTAATCGCTTGGGTGCCGGAATAGTCAAATTCGCAGGCCTGGCCAATCACAATTGGGCCAGAACCTATGATGAGGATGGATTTGATGTCGTCTCGTCGGGGCATGATAGGCCTTAGGTTGGCCTATTCTAGCGTTGCCTCCAAGCTATCGATTGTCAATAATTATTTTTGCCACCTTCGCCACAGAATAACCCTCACAAACAAGCGGACGTCCTGCTTTTTCGATTAAGATGAGCGTTAAGTCTCCGCCCTTTGACTTTTTATCGTGGGCTAAGCCGTGGCGTAATTTGGCGGCGGTAGGTAATTTGACTTTGGTGGCTGGCATTAGCCCCATATTACTGCTCAACATTAAATTATTGTCGGCAAGAGTTTGGTCGCACAAACCGAGCTCGAGTGAGTGGGCAATTGCACAGTGAATGCCAAAAGAAACAGCCTCACCGTGGCTGATTTTAGCCGCGCTCCCAGCTTCGATTGGATGGCCAAAAGTGTGCCCAAGGTTAAGTACTTGTCGAGTGTTCTGCTCTTTGGGGTCGCTAGCAACGACTTTTGCCTTATATTTTGCTGCAAGTTGCACTAATTCGCGCAATACCGGGGTTGGCTTAAGAAACTGATGAGGCTGAGCGTTTAGACACTCGCGCCATAGCTTGCCGCCAGCGAGTAAAGCTGTTTTCTGTAATTCACCTAAACCCGAACGAAATTCGCGGGCTGGCAGCGACTTGAGCCACCGAAAATCGGCGTGTACGAATTGTGGAGAATGGAAGGCGCCGATCATGTTCTTGGCGCCGTCGGCGTTTACTCCGGTTTTGCCACCGATGCTAGCATCGACCATTGACAATAGGGTCGTAGGTAAACACGCCCAACGAATTCCACGCAGAGTAATTGCCGCGGCGAATCCAGCGACGTCACTAGTAATCCCACCACCCACAGCTAGTACTAAACTACGGCGATCCACTTTTGCCTTCAAAAACTTATTAGAAAGTTGGGCGGCACGCTCGATAGTTTTGTTATTTTCGCCGCGCGCTGCTTTGAGTAATTTGAAATCGCGACCGCTAGCCGCAACACCACGTAGCACCTGTTTTAATAAATATTGAGGCACGGCAGGGTCGTGAACTACAACTACATTAGAAACATGTGGACGCATCTGCTTGATGCGCTTGCTGCAGTAATCGCTTAAGCCACTTTTGGCGAAACTAACTTTCGTTATCATTGCGCTGACGACGTTTGCGTTTACGTTCGGTTAGGGCCTGTATGGCAACCGCACGATTTTTGTTCTCGCGTCGAACCGCTGTGAATAAAATAACCCCAAGAAGAGAGATGACTGCCAGGAAACCGTAAATCATCGGATTGGCACCTTGTGGCATGGTGGTTTGTTGTTCGCGCGAATCGTAAACCACAAATACCGGCGCGCGACGTGGTACACCTTGACGATCGGTGTAAGCCCATAGCATCAAGAAGTAACCATGCAAAATTGAGTTACCAACGTACTCGTCGAAAGCAAAGTTGTCGGCAGCTTTAACGTGTAACAATGTGTCGCCCAAAAAGCTGTTTCGTAACCATGCCGAAGACACTTCGCGACTGCGCAACGAGTTTTCTCCTGTGCGCCCGGTATGTGCTTCGACCACCTCTCCGCCAAGCTCAAAAATCTGACCCCGGTACAATTCTGGGTTTTTCACCAAATCACTAAGCGTGGCGAAATCGAGCATAATAGCCTCTTTGTTGGCTTCTGCAGCTCTTTCGGGGTCGCGCCGCATTTCT
>JAPYTC010000024.1 GCA_029941685.1 Planctomycetota bacterium
GGATACTCTTTGCCGTTTTCGTGGGTACGCACCACCGTAATGACCTGCGCGCGAGTGCTTAACTTAAACTCGTCAGACGGTTTGCCACCAGCTTCGAGCTGAAATTCTATTTGTGCAATGCGCACGAGCTGTATCGGCGGCGAAATTCCGGGAATGGCGATTGATTCGCCAACGGCAGGCAAGGCAGCACGCAGCCAAGAGTAGTGGTCTTCGTCGTAAGCGTCAGACGCATGAACTAATCGGCTGCCGGACTTTTCGATTACTGCCTTAGCATTAGCAGCAACAGGGGTTGCACCTTCAACAGGATGAATGGTTTCGAGTGTGTCCTTTACTTTTTCGGCTGCGACAGACTCTTCGTGGTTACCAAGCACATCTTGCAGTGCCTTCAGGGTAACTTTAGTGTCTTTATAAAACTGATCCTGACGCAAACCCAATTGGTCACGCGCAGCGATGGCAGCTATATAGGCATCGAATGATTTTTGCGAGTCAGAGAAGTCGTGGGCGTAGTAATTTGGGTTGTAGAGATTGGCAACAATATTATGCGCCAAAGCCACGTAGTACAAATCTGATAAGGCCGTCAACGACTCGACCAACTTGTCGGCACGTTCGACAGCCAGTTTCCAGTCACCAGCCTTGTCAGAGATTATTTTGAAATGTAATGTTGATATTTCGGGGTAATCTCTTTGTAACAAAGTTCTGCGCATGAGGCGCTGTTTTTTATTTAAGCGCTGAATATACCGATCGTAATTTTTTGCAAAGTTAGTGCCATAAGTGTCAGCCCAAGTCGACTTAAACATGTCGACCCATTTTTCTATTTCGGGCAAATCTTCGTCAAGGCGCCGCTCGACCCTAGCGATGTAAGCGAGAATGATATCTTCTTTATACTTACGCATTGCCGCCTGCATTGCCTTTGAATCACCAACCTCGTCGGCTTCGAAGGCTATTCTGGTAAATTCGCCAACATGCTCGGGGTTTTGAGGCACCGCGCAGACAGCAAAATTAAGCAACAGGCTAAGGCTAATCAACATGCTGATATTCTAGCTCTGCCTATTTCTTGCGTGACTGCTGCTCAAGAAATTTACGTTCGGATGGGCTCAAAGAGCCGATTCCGTCACGACTTACTTTTGCCAAGATGTCGTCTACCCGCTGTGAATTTTTCTGACGTTTGCGCGCCGATGACTGTTCTTTACGCACCCGCATGGTTTCGAAAAAAGGAAGCGCACTGATTGCAAAACGCTGATGACCACCCACGAGAATCCAACCACACAATGCGCCGAAGAAGTGAATGGCATGTGCTGAGCCACCCCATTGTGCGCCGAACAACTGTGCGATGGTGGCAATGAAACTATAGGCAATCAATGCCACAGCCACGGTGAATAGCCTGACTTCGACAAACACTAGATTTAAAGGCAGATTGGGAAACAGGCAGAGGCACGCGCCGAATAAGGCATATACCAATCCGGAGCCACCGACAACGTAAACCGGGGGCTCGCTAGTCATAAAACTAATGAGCAGCCAGGCTAGCGCGGGAAAAATTCCAGCAATCACTAGCATTCTGATAAACAGCCTGCGTGTTAGCGTAGATTCCAACAGAGCTCCTAATGAGGCAAAAACGATTGAATTGAAAAATAAATGTAAAAACCCGTCGTGCAAAAACGGATATATGAAAATCCCGAGAAAGTGACCTATCGATGGTTCACGCCAAATAGCGTTATTAAGGGCAATTGAGGCAACTGAAAAGCTGTTCGCAGCGGCCAAGGACAATAGCCCAATCACCCACCATGAAATCAGCAGGCTTTTTGTAATTGGAGGAAGGAGTACTCTCATTTAGAATACCCATTCTAAAACACCAACCATGGAATCCCAAGTGTCTCAAGCAAACATCCTTAACGGCAAAGAATTGTCGGTCGCCATCCTCGAGCAGCTCAAGCCTCGCGCAGCCGCTATTGCCAAGTTAAACAACGACAACCCTCCAGGTCTAGCAACGGTGCTGGTCGGCGAAGACCCAGCGTCACATGTTTACGTACGCAACAAGCGCCGCGCCTGCGAAAACGTCGGTCTTACCAATTTCCATTACGCATTAGCTGAAAACACCGGTCAGGCAAAATTGTTGCAGCTGATCGAAGATCTGAACAACAATCCCGAGGTCGACGGCATTCTTGTGCAGCTGCCTCTACCGAAAGGATTCGATTACGACGAAAACAAGGTTCTTGCTGCGATTATACCGGCCAAAGACGCTGACGGATTCCATCCACTGAATCAAGGTGCGCTGATGCAAGGCACCCAAGCGCCTGTACCTTGTACGCCTAAAGGTGTGATGCGTTTACTCGCCGAAAGCGGCACGCAAGGTCCTGGCAAACACGCTGTAGTGGTCGGCCGTTCAAACATTGTGGGCAAACCTGTTGCGATGTTGTTATTGGCGCAAAATTTCACAGTGACTATTTGTCACTCGCGCACCGCCGATTTGGCGCTCGAGATTTCGCGTGCTGACGTCGTTGTTGCTGCGGTAGGCGTGGCCAAACTCATTAAAGGCGAATGGCTCAAGCAAGGCGCTGTAGTTCTTGATGTTGGCATCAACCGTGATGACAACGGCAAATTGGTTGGCGATGTCGATTACGCCACTGCCTGCGAGCGCGCATCATACATCACTCCGGTGCCGGGTGGCGTCGGACCGATGACTATTGCAATGTTGCTCAGCAATACTGTTGAAGCAGCTGAACAACGGTTAGGTATCTAGTTAGCGTCTTCGCCAACCGGGCGCATCATCGACTCGGAAGGAAGCGATTCCATGTCGGTGTAACGGTGTAGACTCTTCTGTGAATCTGGCAAGTAACCAAAGAGCTGGAATGTAATGAAAATCGAAAGCGCACCAGCGCAGAGCAACATCATTGCCTTTTCACCGCGCCAACCTGCCACCATGCGCAAGTGCAGGTAGATGACATAGAAGAACCAAGAAATTAGCGCGGACACTTCTTTAGAGTCCCATCCCCAGTAGTTGGCCCAAGCTTCTTGTGCCCACAACGCACCCTGAATAAGCCCACTAGTCAAAAATGGAAATCCGACGACAAAGATCGACCAAGTGAAGTTGTCTGACTCACGCTCCCAACTTTGATACCAAACCATTTCTCGATTTCCACGCAAACTGTATGCACTGACGGCACCAGAAATAGCGAATACGCCAAAGCCCATCATTAATGCCATGCTGCCAAAAGGAGCTGCCAAAAGTGCAAGGGCTGGGACACCCACCTTGATCACTCGGCGTGACTCGGTGCCACGAATTACCTGTAACCAAAACTGGAAACACAAATGCAACCAGGCCGCAAGCGCCGCAATAATGAGCGTAAAGTAGCCAATCATGTACGCTGTAATATGTGTGCTAAACCAATAAGACTGCAAAGCTGGTGGCAAAGCTTTCCCCGTCGGGTCAAGGCTTAAAACGTACTGCAATGTAAACACGCCGCCAGTCATGATTAACGCAACGAATAAATCACCGAATGCGCGGGCGACACCACGACGTTTATTTAGGCCTAGCACGTAGTACAAAGCGATTGTTGACAAATAAGCAGCGCAAACTCCGAGAGGGATTACCTCATACATAGTTTGGGCTGGCCAATGCTGAACCTCGACGTAACGCAACGCCATAGCAGAGCAACACAACAAGAAGGAAACACCTGTTAACGACATCGTGGCCTTTGACAAAAACGTCATCAACTTGTGGTCGCCACCTTTGCGAGCCGAGATTACCCAAGAAACAAACAGCACGAAGCCTAGCACCATTGGCGCCATCGAAACTCGCATGGTTATTTCTAGAAAACTGCGGAAACTAAAAAATTCCATTAGTTTGTACCTCGTGTTTTCGCGCCCTGAATAATTGGCATGATTAAGAAGATGAAAGCTGTAGCGCTCATCACACAATACAAACCCCATAGCACCCAAGAAATACCAGGGTCGTACACCACACCGATCCCTGAGTAAGTAGGGTCGGCAGGGTTATGGTTGGTTTGAAAGAAGCGGTAGCCACCATGCATGAAATAGTCATTGACACGGACATCGCCTTCGGCGACCTTAAATGGCTTGCCTTGATCATCAAACTCAAGGATGGTGAGTTTAGATTGCCACTCGAGAGGCATGCCTCCCGGGTCGCGGTCTTCGCGAAAACGCAACCAAACCACCCTTCGCTCCTGATCGGGCCCGAAATAACTGAATGGTATTCCGTCACCTTCACCACCGGCGTGCAAATCTATCTCTTGAGAATCGAAAGCTCCGTTTTCGTTAAGGCCCATTAATTTGAGCTTGATCGTGGCTGAAGACGGATCAAAAAAGTCAGCATTGGCGATTGGAGCATAGCTGTTAATTCGCCCGGTTGTGTCATCTCGCACAATGGTAGTTTGCGGGTGATACTCGAGCACTTCAAGGCGGAAAGCTGGCTCGCCCTTTAGATCGTCGATGGGATAATCATAGGATTGTTCGAGCCCTGCAAAGACGCGCAATTTAGGCTGGTTATCAAGATCAAACTCTTGCGACCACTGGCCGTCTTCATTTGCATTAACATAAATAATATCAAGCACATCGTGCTGGTCGGCACGAAAATCTTCTAGTTTGAGCGCAAAACGCTTGTCGCCTTCCTGAGCAGAATTAGGATTGTAGTAAAAGGTTTTCGGCTGGCGTGACCATGTTTGGTACTCGGATGTATATTTGCCAATGTTGAGATTAACCAACCCACGGATTTCAGTGGTGCGACCGATTAATCCTCCGATGATAATGAGCAAGACGCCAAAATGGGTAACGGCAAACCCCCATTTGTTTCTCTTTAAAAGGTAAGACACACCATTACGTAACACGCTTACCAAGACTCCACAGAACAGAATCGCCCACATCATTGAATACCAATCAGAACGGTAAGCACGACGTAAATCTAGATTATCGGCTACCACAAACAATGAAAACAGACTGTCGTTTAGGCGAGACTCTAGTTGGCGAATCTCCGCGTTCTTAGCACGAGTGCGCAAACCAGTCTCGGACTGACTACGGATTGCCACTGCTTTTTCTTGTCCGAAACGGGCAGAAATTTCTGGCAGCCTATAGTCTAAATTTGAAAGCATTTGCTGAATTTGCTCTTCATCTCCTGCTTGAGCACCATCGAATCCGATAGCCCAACGCAGACCAATATTGTTAGCGAGGTGATACAGGAAAAAGGACTCGGCTTCGCGGAAACTTTCGAATTGCTGATAAGCCCGCTTCGCTGCTGGAGACGCAGCAGCACCCTCTATCGAAGTAAGTTCACCAAGCGCGACCAGCTCGTGTACAGCAGCGGGTGAAGTGGGCTGATTAACGTCTTCTTGCTGAATCAAAACCCCAACCATCGCGCCAAGTGCCAAAAAGCTAAAATTAACTACGGCCACGCGCACAGATCGAAAGAAACCGATTACATTGTAAAACCGATAAACAAGAAGCCAAAAGATGGGCAACAGCAGTGCGAACATTACAGCGCTTGCTCCAACAGGCGCCCCACCAACCACCACCCTAGTAGCAGCAGCCATCATGGCTTCGGCCCAAAGGTATAAAACCACACAACCAAGTATTGCTTGAGAGAAAGTCCAACTCTTTGCTAGTTTATTGATTAATTTAGAATCCATCTTACATTTCGCGGTCGCCGAGGAAGTACGTTAGGTCAGTTAAAACGCTAGCATATTCGGAATTGGGTAGGCACTCGAGGTGTGAGACTGCTGTTTCGATGTACGAACGCAGTTCGCTACGGGTTTGCCCGACAGCATCTGCCCATGCATCTGGCCATTTATCAGCGAGATTAATCCCTGCACTGTTCTCATTGCCAAACAATCGTTGCAACTGCTGACGTTGCTCTTCTGGCAAATTATCGCGTAATTTCATTAACGGCAAAGTCAGCTTGCCATTAGCTAAGTCGGTGCCAAGCGACTTTCCGACGACTGCCTCATCTCCCCCGACATCGAGCAAATCATCGGCAATTTGAAAGGCACGGCCCGCCAGTAGACCGAAGGACGCAAGTGATTGGCAACTATCTGGTGCAGCACCAGCATAGTACGCGGCTAATGAAGCAGCTGCCTCAAACAAAGCAGCAGTCTTGCCATCAATTTGACTGATGTAATCCTCTCTTGACAATGAAAAGTTACCGCGCGAAAGATTTTGTTCAATTTCACCGCGGCAGACACGCTGCGTAGCCTCAGCTAAAATGCGTGACGAAGTTTGATCATCCATAAAAGTAGAAGAGCTGAAAGCAGCAGAATACATCCAATCGCCTAGCAAAACTGCAGCGTGCGAACCCCACTTTACGTGCACGCAATCGAGGCTGCGGCGTTGGCTTGCAGAGTCGAGTAAATCATCGTGCATCAAGGTTGCAGCATGAATCATTTCGACATAGGCAGCAACTTGGATATGCTGCTTGGTAACCTTGCCAAAACCATTAGCGATGAGCAGTACTGTCATTGCACGCAACCGCTTGCCCTGAAATTGTGCTGCGTAGTCGAGCAAAGGCTGCATTGCCTCGCTACCTACCAGCAACTCGCTATCGACGAAGTCTTGGACTTGCTGTAGCTGTGGATTAATTTGCTCGGACACTTCGGCAAGAACATCAGGAAGAACACTAGTCATTAG
The DNA here is from genome assembly GCA_029941685.1 of Planctomycetota bacterium. Taxonomy (GTDB): domain Bacteria; phylum Planctomycetota; class UBA1135; order UBA1135; family UBA1135; genus JAPKEZ01. Next base: position 6,631 of record JAPYTC010000024.1, read on the forward strand.
ACAGCTCGCAATAACGCCGCCACTGCTGTGGCGTATTAAGGTTTAACTGATGTTCACTGCCAACGATGTCGTGCGGCACCGGCTGCGCTCCGATTTCGCTTAGCGCAGTGAACAATTTATTGTGCGCAATTGCCATTAATGGTTCGTAATCGGAGTGATGAATCACTGCTGGGAAGCCATTTTGATGCGCATTATTTTGACACATTAGACTTACAGCACCGCATTGCTCCGCGTATTTTTGCAGCGCAAGCAAATGTGTCGCGCGAATACGTGGCATATCCACTGGTAACAACATCAGGTAATCAAACTTGCAATCAGCGCAAAATCGTTGAACTGCAACCAAAGGGCCAGTACATCCAGGGCCATCCCCAACGAAACAGAAATCGGCTGGACAGTGGCTATTATCTTTAGCCAAAAAGAAGTTGTTGTTGCTCAGGCTTTGCAATTGCTGACTAGCATGCTCGGCTAAGTTAGCAGCATCAAACTTTTCACTAGACAGCTGCGACTTATCTGCCTGCATGCGAAGAGAATTGCCGCCAGCCAAGAGCAAGCCACCCCACGCTATTTGCGATACGGATTGAGCACTATGCATTAGCCCTCTGCTGATGCGTCTTTATCTTGATCGTCATCGCCATCAGAGTCGCCGTCAACATCGCCATCCTTGAGTCCTTTCTTGAATTCGGTAATGCCAGACCCCATGCCACGCATCAATTTGGGCAACTTAGCGCCACCGAACATAAGCAACACGACTAAGGCGATAATCATTATTTCGGTACCGCCCAGCATTGTACAACTAGGGAGCAACAACGTTAAAGCAAGAACAAGAGCGTAGTGTGATGGGCGGAGGTTCATGATTGTGTTCACAGTATATAAATATCTTACGAATTTAACCATCGAAAACAGCAGTAAGAGTATCACGCCATCCCTCGCGCCGATACACCTGTGGATGCCATCCGCAGTCGCTTAACATGTCACGAAACCTTCTGTTGCAGGCATAACTCGACAGCAGGGCTCCTTTAGCCGCAGCTGCGCTCATGTTAGCGATAAAGGGTGGCTCCCAATGTTCTGGGTGACGACTCATTGAGAACAGGTCGACAACAAAGGCGTGGTATTTCTCACCAGCAAAAGCTTGTGGATGCTGCGCAGTTAATTGCCTGATTTCAAGCCCCCATTGCTCACCGGAATAATGAGAATCCATTTCATCCCACCACGGTGCAATCATTGTGGTTGGCTGCTCTGGCCAAGGTTGCAATATCTCAGGGTGAGGTTCGAGTCCGACTAAATCAACTGTTAAGCTTTTATGCTCAGCGCAGCGCTTAATGATTTCTGCACAATTATAACCGCGACCGAAGCCGACCTCTAAAACGCGAATATGGGACAAACCCTTAGCCAAGAGCTTGTCCCATATTGGGTCGATATAGGTGTTACACACGTCATCGTCGATGTTGGCGGACAGATTATGTGCCCATTCGCCAGTATCGGGGTCACGGTATGAAAAACTATTCGGCACGTAATGCGGCTAATGTAGAACCTAGATCAGAAGGCGTAGGTGCAACACGCACGCCAGCAGCATCAAGCGCTTTTATCTTTGATTCTGCAGTACCACTGCCACCAGAAATAATCGCACCAGCGTGGCCCATGCGCTTGCCTGGAGGGGCTGTTTGACCAGCAATGAATCCGACTACCGGCTTAGTTACTTCCGATTGAATGAATTCAGCGGCTTCCTCTTCGGCGGTACCACCGATTTCGCCAATCATGATAATCGAGTCCGTATCGGGGTCATCTTGAAATGCACGCAACACATCAATGAAATTTGTGCCGGGGATTGGGTCGCCACCAATGCCAACACAAGTTGACTGTCCTAGACCTTCTTGAGTTACTTGCCAGACAGCCTCGTAAGTAAGTGTGCCTGAGCGCGATAAAATGCCTACAGTACCAGGGTTGTGGATATAAGCCGGCATTATGCCAATCTTGCAACCCGTGCCATCATGGCCAGGAGTGATAACGCCTGGACAGTTCGGGCCAACCAAACGTGACTTAGAGCCTTCTAGTGCAGCTTTGACACGCACCATGTCTAAGACCGGAATGCCTTCGGTGATACAGACGATTAACTCAACTTCCGCCTCGATTGCTTCAATAATTGAAGCCGCAGCATAAGGAGCAGGCACGTAAATCACACTTGCGTCGGCGCCAACCTCAGCTTTAGCCTCGGCGACTTTACCAAAAACCGGCAAACCCAAGTGAGTTTGTCCGCCTTTATTAGGAGTAACGCCACCAACCATGTTGGTGCCATAGGCCATAGCTTGCTCGGAGTGGAAAGTACCGTTTTTACCAGTAAAGCCCTGGCAAATTACTTTAGTATCGTTTTGGATGAAAATAGCCATAATTTTATCTGTTCTTAACAGACTCGCAGATTAGTTTGGCGCCGTGATCAAGTGAATCGGCAGAGATTAGATCGAGACCACTACCTTTAAGCAACTCGCGACCTTGTTCGACGTTGGTGCCTTCAAGGCGAACGACCAACGGAATAGTTAGATCAACATTCTTCGCCGCAGCAATCACACCACGCGCAATAACATCACACTGCATGATGCCACCGAAAATATTAACGAGGATTCCTTTTACGTTATCATCGCTAAGAATAATGCGGAAGGCTTCGGTAATAGCCTCTTCGCTTGCAGAGCCACCTACGTCCAAAAAGTTAGCGGGCGAACCACCGTGCAACTGTATGGTATCCATAGTTGCCATTGCGAGACCAGCACCGTTTACCATACAGCCTATCGAACCATCAAGAGTAATGTAATTGAGACCGAAAGTCGCTGCTTCAACTTCGCGCGCATCTTCTTCGTGAATGTCCTGCATCTCGGCGATATCTGGGTGGCGGTACAGCGCATTTGAATCGAAGTTAATCTTGGCGTCGAGAGCAACGACCTGGTTATCTTCAGTAATCACCAGGGGATTAATCTCGGCGATTTCACAATCAAGCTCGAGGTAGGCAGTCGCTAGTGCTTGCAAAAACTCAATAGCCTGACTCTTAATATCTCCGTCGAGGCCTAGAAAGTCAGCTGCCTCGCCTGCCTGCTTGATGGTTAGACCATCAGCAAGTTGAATGGGCAGACGCAACAAAGCCTCTGGACGCTCTTCAGCGATTGTTTCGATTTCAACACCACCCTCTGCGCAGGCCATAAGGACCGGCAAACCGAGTTGACGATCAAGAGCGATGCCTACGTAAAGTTCACGCGCCAAATCTAATGCCTCACAAACCGTGATTTTGCGCACCAACTGCCCTTCAGGAGCTGTTTGGTGCGTTTTCAACATCATACCGAGCATGTTTTCTGCGATTTCTTTGGCTTGAGCAGCGCTAGTAGCGAACTTAACGCCACCGCCCTTACCTCGCCCACCGGCGTGAATTTGGGCCTTAATTACGGCTGCTTGTTGGCCTTCAGCGACGAGTTGTTCAAAAGCAGCTTGAGCTTCTTCTGGTGTAGTAGCAAGAATTCCGCGCTGAGTGCGCACGCCGTAGCGTTCTAGGACTTCTTTTCCTTGGTATTCGTGGACTTTCATTGGTTAAGTCAGGGAAATGAGGGCAATAGGATACTTCGGCGAGATATAAATTGCTCAAATAAAATGTCAATTCTTGGAACACCTCGCCAACATACATAGTCCAATTTATATGGATACAAACCAACGTCCCAACTTCGTGCTCGTGTGCATCGCAGTAGTATTACTAAGCTTCTCATTCGCTGGTGAAATGCTCTGTAGCCTTTCACCGGACACTACACAACCATATACGCTATCCGATTCAGGCATTGCCGCCCTGCCACAGTCCGGACCTACCCTTATCTTCGTCCAACCAGCCCCACAAGTTATTTTGCCTTTGCACTTTAAACCGAACAGTCTCGCTGCGGCTATTGCAAATGAAGCACGCGAACAAGAACTTGCGGCCTTGGTTGCTGACTTTGCAAACAACAGCAATAGTGAAGAAGCTCTTGATCACATAATTGGACCCGATGTGTCTGTAGTCGAAGCTTCAGTGAAAACCAATGTCGTTTCTAGTAACCACCAGGTTACCTACAACTTGGCTGTTGCTTCGAGAGAAGCACTTCAGAACTTGAACAAGCCCGCTCCCGTAAAAAGAAGCCCTCTGTTAGCTAGCAGCAGAAACAGGACTGCCAAACCTACAGTTGTCGCCATTTCTGTAAGCAGCAGCCGTTCTGGGCTTGCAGCACTACTACCAAGTTTTTACCTGAATCAACAAACCAAGTCCAAGCTAATGAAGGCCGTTGAGATGGTGAACCTTATTGATATCACTAGTGAAAAACTAAAGTTGACTGTCCTTGAGAAAGGTAGTAAATATCGTACCGCAATCAAGCCTAACGCCGAAATACAGCCTGACCTCGAAACAGAGATGTCGGTGGCTGAAGAGCTAGTTGCCTACTTAAAAAAGATGGCTGGATACAGTACCGAAGAAAAAATATATGCGCTTAAGAATCTGAGTAACAAGAAGATAGAAGCGCTTAAGAAAATACTAAACGCACACAACATCACATTGCGTGCGTTCGTGAAAGCTTAGTTGAGTACTAAGCTTTTATGCTGGGCTAACAAACTTGCCGCGCTTACTACGCTTCCGGCGAATTACTGCCCGACCTCCAGCGGTCTTTGAGCGAGAGCGAAAGCCATACTTACGACGTTTGACATTCGACTTACGGATTTTTGTTTTACGGCCTTTAGGCATTTTACTATTGGGTTGACGGTGCAAGCCTCGAGAAAGGGATTAACCGCACAGTGTTGGTAGCACCAGAGACGGCAAATGAGCCTGTCAATGAAACCACGAGTTGATCGGGACGAATGAAACGATGTGCAGTGAGTTCTTTAGCCGCGTGCTTATTCATGTCACGAATTCGCGACACTTTTGGTATGCGTACTGGAGAGACTCCCCAAAACAAAGACATTCTATGAAATGAACGTTCATTCATGGTGCAAGCTACAATCGGCAACCTGGCCCTAAATGAGCTGCATAGTCTAGCAGAACGACCCGACTCTGTAAACGCCAGAATCAACGCGGCCTTGGCTTTATGCGCAGAATACACTGCGGCATTCGTTATTGCCATCTCTGGCGACGTTTCGGGCAGACCTGCGGTTGGCATAATGCTTGGTCTTAAGCGCCAAGTGTCGTGAAATTGCGCCTCTTCGGTGCGACGAGCAATACGACGCATGATTCGGCAAGCCTCGACTGGATAAGACCCCACCGCAGTTTCACCGGACAACATTACGGCATCGACACCATCAAGTACGGCATTGCCGACATCAGAAACCTCGGCACGAGTCGGCTCGACTGAGTCAATCATTGACTCGAGCATTTGAGTCGCAACCACAACAGGGATGGCGTGGATAATGGCTTCACGCACAATTCTCTTTTGCAGAGTGGGTACGATTTCATGACCCATTTCAACAGCCAAATCGCCACGCGCGACCATTACTCCGTTTGAGGCAGCGATAATTTCTTGCAAATTATCGATAGCCATCGGATGTTCGATTTTAGCCATCACCGGCAGAGCCAAATCGTATTTAGCAAGTTGGCGTCGTACAGCCGCAATGTCTTCGGCACTGCGCACAAAGCTTAAAGCTAACCAATCGCATTCGTGTTCTACAGCAAACTTGATGTCTCTACGATCTTTGGCTGCGATTGCTGGAGCAGTTACAATCGTATCGGGCAGATTCACGCCCTGATTGGCAGAGATCACCCCGCCGCGGCGCACAGTACACGACACCGTCTTGCTGTCAACAACCCTATCGACAACTAGCGCGATGCGGCCATCACGAATGAGCACGCGCTGTTCGGAATGAACGTCTTGCGCGAAATTCTTATAATCGATGGGCAACACACTTTGGTCAGTAGTGCTCTTGGCGACCTTCAATGTAATCTTATCGCCCTTTACCAGAGTACGGTGTTCTGGAAACTTGCCAAGGCGAATACGCGGACCGCGAAGATCGACAAGAATCGCTACCGAACGTTTTAATTCTTTACGCGCAGCTTTTACAAAACCGACGTACTCAAGTCGAGTTTCCTCATCTCCGTGGCTCATATTCAGGCGAAAGGCGGTGACTCCTGCCTGGATCATCATTTTTACTTTAGCCAGCGATCCACAGGCAGGACCAAGCGTAGCAAGAATTTTCGTAAAGGCAACTGGCTTCTCAAGCATCGCTGTTACAAAAGCCCTTTAGTTTTAAGCGTCTCGATGTCGGCACGAATCGCAACTGCAGAAGCGTTCAGTTTTTCGCGACCAGCATCATCTAGCTCGAGATCGACGATATGCTCGACACCGTTAGAACCAAGCACACATGGAACTCCCATGTAAATACCTTCGAGACCGTATTGCCCATCGAGGTATGCGGCGCAAGGAAGCAAACGACGCTCATTGCGTAGGATTGACTTAGCCATCGCTACAGCTGCTGCAGAAGGCGCATAGAACGCGGACCCCGTTTTGAGCAAGTTAACGATTTCTGCTCCGCCGTGTTGCGTACGATGATTGATGGCATCGATTTCATCGCCGGGCAAGGTTGCTTGAATGGAAACGCCGTCCATCGTTGAAAATTGTGGAAGCGGCACCATTGAGTCGCCGTGACCACCAAGCACCATACAGCGCACGTCTTTGATACCTCCGCCATTGGCTTCTGAAATGAAGAATGCCATGCGTGCAGAATCAAGAACGCCAGCCATGCCAACAACGCGCTTCGTTTCGAACCCAAGTGCTTGTGACATCAAGTAAACCATGGTGTCAAGCGGGTTTGAAACCACGATCACTTTGGCATTTGGCGAGCCTTCTTTAATGTATGCAGCAACGGTATTGATGATATTACCGTTAACTTCTAACAAATCCGAACGATCCATGCCGGGCTTACGCGGCATGCCCGCAGTCATGATGAACAAATCAGAACCGTGGGTGTCGGCAGCATCGTTTGTGCCAGTCACTACCGCCTGATAACCTTCAACTGCTGCGGCTTGATTGAGATCGAGCGCAATGCCCTGTGGACGGCCTTCAATAACATCGATCAATACGATATTTTCGGCCACTTCTTGTTCGGCTAGGCGTTGTGCACATGTCATGCCAACGAATCCGCCGCCTACTACTGTTACTTTCATGGTTTAAATGGGTTCGGGCCAGAACTGAGGTGGCTGGCCAACGAACAGGTTGAGAATTTTACTCTATTCTTCAAAAAATAACAGCCTAACTAGCCGTTGTTCTGCCACCAATCACGCCACGCCTGCTGTGAGCTCGCGCGCGCAGCGTCGCCATCCTTATGGTTATAACCTACGCTAGTCTTGGTAATTGTTTCGAGAGCGGTATTGACCTCTTTGCGGACGAACTCGAAACTGTCGTCAAGTGCTTCAATAAGCTGTGGGGTTGCAGAAAGAGCCGACCATTGACGCAAAGTAGTTGCTGCCTGGTAACGGCAGAATTCGTAGCTGTCTTGAAGTAGCGGCACCACATAAAGAACTAGGTTGGGGTCGTTGTGATTGGCGATTTGTTCGAGCGCCGTGAAGCGAATGTTTGGATCACTATCTTGTAAACCTTCAAGAATGCTTCGAACATTAGAGTCGAATGACGAGTTCTCAACATCGATTGGGGCTGGTGCAGCAGCGGCCTGACGCTCTACTGCTGAAACCTTGTCACGCAACACCACTTGTCCGGCGCGGATCTGACGCGTGCTTTCGGCAAGCGATGAAATTTCGACTTGTGATAATTCGAACTTAGTTGACATAGAAGTCAACTGCAAAGGCAAAGGCTCGAGTTCACTGAGTACTATTGCTTGGCGCGACAGCGCATCACGCAATTTATTGTCACCATCGGCAATAGCCATACTCAGTTTTTGACGCTCCAGTTTAGAACTTACAGCGGAGGCGCCAACGAGACTATCAACTTCGGAGCGCAGCTTAGCATTGTCGGCACTAAGTCGATTGTTGTTGATCTGAGCCTCGTCGATGTTCGATTGACTCACTTGAATGAACTTAGCTTGCTCAATATACATATAGGCGAACGATGCCCAAGTCATTACGAAGAACACGATTACAATTGGCGATATCGACCACTCTTTACGAGTCGGCTCGAGCTCGGTTGCGATAACCAAAGTATCGGCGCAATCAGGACAAATCACCCGTTCGCCATGGCGGACGGCATTACCAGTATCAAGGCTAATCTGAGGAACAGACTGTTGACATACGTTGCAGAAGTGAAGTTCGGTCATTTCAACTACGATAATAGACGAAATACCCACCCAAAAACAGTAACAGCGCGCAAAAC
>JAPYTC010000025.1 GCA_029941685.1 Planctomycetota bacterium
GTGCAACACCACGCCCGTGGCGTTAATCACCTTGCACATTTCAAGATGCGGCAGCACCTCAAGATGCCCCTTAACCTCGGACCAAAAGGCATCATCGACGCCTGCTTGTAAATCACCCGACTTACGCGCGTCACGCACCGTATTAAGCGCCATCTCACACGCTCGGCGGCATGCTTCGCGCGGATAACAATCTAAATCATGCTCGGCACAGGCGTCGAGCAATTCATTCATTGCCGGAATTCGGGGAGGTTTCTCAGTCATGGCAGTAATAGAATGATACACGATGGACACCACGATTTTACCCTCCCATTTCAATTGGCATTTTTTGGCCTCCGACACTCCAAAAAGCCGTGTGTTGGCCGAGCAAACTTCGTTACCGCCGCTACTGAGCCAAATCCTGTTAAATCGTGATATCAGCACTCCTCAGCAGGTTGAAGAGCTATTCAAAGCCTCGCTGCATCAATTGCCCGACCCCACTGCGATGCCCGATTACCAGCAGGCACAAGACGCAATCTTTAAGGCGCGCGACGAAAATCAGACGGTAATTATTTATGGTGACTATGATGCTGACGGTTTATGCGGTACGGCGTTGTTGGTGCGCCTAATGAAGCACTTAGACATCAACGTAATTCCGTTTATTCCCGATCGCTTGGCGGATGGTTATTCACTCGGTCCTAAGACTTTAAAACTCGCACAAGACCACGATGCTAAATTAATTATCACGGTCGATAATGGCACTTCGGCAGTCACTGAATTGGCGCAACTTGAAGCAGCCGGAATCAGCGTGGTCGTGGTTGACCATCACATGCCGGGCGCCGAACTTCCAAAATGTACGGCGCTCATGAATCCGTGGTTATTGCCGCGCGACGAAAATGGTAATTACCCCATCTTCGTTCAGTTTTGCGGCGCCGCGGTAGCCTTCATTTTGGCATGGGGTGTTTTACGCAGTCATCATCAACAAGAACAATTAAGTGATAAGTTGCGTTTGTTTTTAACTGACCTCATGGGCTACGCCGCCATCGCAACCATTTCAGACGTCATGCCGTTACGTGGCGCCAATCGTGCCATAGTCAGCAGCGGGCTCAAACGTCTGCCGCAATCAACCTTCCCCGGGTTGGCCGCCCTCGCAAAATCTTCGATGCGTAGCGAAGAGCTTACAGCCACCGACATTGGCTTCAAACTTAGCCCGCGCATCAACGCCGCCGGACGACTCTTTAAAGCAGATGTTTCATTGCAAACTTTGTTAGCCAACGACGTGCCCACGGCCGAACGCTTAGTCGCCGAACTCGACGCACTAAACGAAGAACGCAAATTACTGCAAGCAACGCAAGTCGAGTTGCTCATGGGCGAAGCTCAGCGTCAACATCAAGACGGTGCCGGAGCAGTGTTCGTCGGTAGTTGCGAGGCGCACTTCGGAGTACTCGGTATTGTTGCTGCAAAAATTTCCGAACAAACCGGTTTGCCGACATTTTGTTGGGCAGAATGCACACCCGGAGTGGCGCGTGGCTCGGCACGCTCACCCAAGGGGCAATCCGCAGAGGGCTTGTTAAAAAGTGTGACCCACTTACTCAGCAAACACGGTGGTCACGCTGCAGCAGCCGGATTTGAATTCGACCCAGTAAACGCCGATGCGATTCAACAGGCGCTTAACGAAGCGGTCTACAGTGGCGGTGGCGTCAGCAAGCCTAACATCGATATTGACATTGAAGTCAGTCCTGCAGAACTCACTCTGCCGATGGTCAAACGTTTAAATACGCTCGAACCGCACGGCCAGGCTTTTTCGCGACCGATTTTCATGTGTAGCAATATGCGACTCGCCGAGGCGCCGCGTATTGTTGGGCAAAATCAAAATGTGATGCAAATCAAACTAGAACGCGATGGGCAAATGATCGCGGGCATCGTATTCGATATTCATGAGCGCTATAAACAATTAATCGCCAACGATATTATCGACGTCGTATTCATTGCCGACCTCAATCATTATCGCGGACGCTCAACCGTACAGTGGCAGATAAAAGATCTACGCAGTGCAAGTAACTAAATGTCTCTCCGACGCATCCCCGTTTTAGCATCAATCTTGAAGGCCGCCCGTCGTCTTTACGACTGGATGCTCGCTTTCGCCGACAAACCTAATGCACCCAAGGCATTGTTCTGGTTGTCGTTTGCCGAATCTAGTTTTTTTCCGTTGCCACCTGACCCGTTGTTAATGGCGATGGGTGCTGGTGCACCGAATCGTGCGTTGCGCTTTGCTGCGATTACCACCGTGGCTTCAGTTCTCGGTGCGCTTGTTGGTTATTCGATTGGCGCCTTTTTGATGGACAGCGTCGGTACTTACTTGCTCGACCTCTACGATTCCGACCGCCATACATGGGGCAAAATCGAAACCTGGTATGCGAGTTATGGCGTATTGGCTTTACTGTTGGCTGCGGTAACTCCAATTCCATTCAAGGTTTTCACCATCGCCAGTGGTGCAATGGGCCTTGGTTTTTTACCCTTCGTTGGCGCCTGTGTCCTCGGCCGCGGCTCACGTTTTTTCCTTGAAGGCTTTTTGCTCCGTCGCTTCGGAGAGCCCATCGTCAAAGTTCTCGATAAGTGGTTCGACTTCGCTGCAATTATTTTTGTAGCCATGCTGGTCAGCGGATTCATGTTTATCAAATACGTCTAATGCCTAACAGCACATCACCTGACCATCGCCTGCTCGCCATCGACGGCACAGCTCTAGCTTTCCGTGCCTTTTTTGCCATTCGCGACCTTACCGACAAACAAGGACGCCCTTCCGGCGCGATTTACGGATTTATCACTTCGGTGCTACGCGCGATAAAAGATCATCCTTCTAAGCATGTGGTGGTGGTCTGGGATTTACCAGGCCCGACCTTTCGTCATAAACTAGACGACACCTACAAAGCCAACCGCGATGAACTCGACGAAGACTTAGCCCTGCAATTCCCATGGATGCGTGAGGTGACCGAGTTAATGGGTTTGCCACAATTGTCCCGCGAAGGTTACGAGGCCGATGATGTGATTGCGTCGCTAGCAGCGCAAGGCCCGGACTTGGGTTTGCAAGTGCGCATGTTTACAAGCGACAAAGACCTCGCGCAAAACGTGACAGACATGGCATTGCAATGTCCACCACCACGTAAGGCTGATTCTGAGACAATCATCATGGGCCCTACCGAAGTCGAAGAAAAGTTTGGTTTACCACCTGCGATGATGGCGCAGTATCAAGCTTTTGTCGGCGATAGTTCTGACAACATTAAGGGGATGCCGGGGGTGGGTCCAAAGCGCGCAACGACTTTGTTGAAGAAATACGGTTCGCTCGAAAAAGTTTTAAGCGACGGCCCTGAAAATGAAAAAGGTAAGCTAGCCGAAAACTTGGGGGCTTATGGCGATCAAGTACGGCATGCCTTAGAGATGGTAACCATGATCACCGACTTAGACCTCGGAGACATTAAATCATTGACCCGCAGCGACCTCGACGATGAAGGCTTGCAGGCGTTTTGTAAAGACCACTCACTTAACACTATCGGCGACCGTTTTGCTGACATGTCGAATGGTGATGTTGCTGATGCAGCCGCTAGCGACGAAGTGTCGAAGGATTACGATGATAGTCGTAATTACCAAACCATTCTAAGCAGTGACCAGTTGGTTGCGCTCGAAGCAGAAATGCGCGCCGCCAAAGAATTCGCATTCGACACAGAAACCACCGCCATCGACCCGATGTTGGCGAAGTTGGTTGGCATGTCATTTAGCTGCACCGCCGGAAGCGCTTATTACGTGCCATGCATGGGCTCACAAGCACCAACAGGCCCCAACGGAGAAACCGCAGTCGAGTTTTTGGCGCCGCTACTCGCAGATGCCTCGGTCTCCAAGTTCGGACAAAACTTTAAATACGATGCGCACATCATGCGCCGTCACGATGCACCCGTTAACGGTTTCAACTTCGACAGTATGATTGCGCATTCGCTCGTCGACCCGCTAAACAGGCACAACCTCGACGCAATGGCTTTGCAGTATTTTAATATCACTAAAATACCGACCAAGGATTTACTCGGCACGGGCAAGAACGCCCTAACCATGGATTTACTCCCGGTCGACGTAGTTGCCGAATACGCCTGTGAAGATGCTGATGTAACCTTGCAATTATGTTTAAAGTTACGCGAGCAAATCAAAGAAAATGGCTTTAACGACTTATTTAACGATATCGAGATTCCATTAGCGCAAGTACTTATCGAGATCGAAGCCAACGGCATCAAACTCGATTCGTCACGTTTGTCTGATTTACGTTTACGCCTTGCCAAACGTCAGCAACAGCTCGAAACGCGCATCTTCGAAATTGCTGGTCAGGTGTTTAATCTGAATTCACCGAAACAACTCGGCCCGATTCTGTTCGAGGTCTTAGAAATTCAAAAAGAGCGTCCGCGCATTCGAGTAGGTAAAACGAAAACGGGTTACAAAACCGATGCCGCGACATTAGAGAAATACACTGGCATCGAAATTGCTGATTTGATTCTTGAGTACCGCAAAACGACTAAGTTGATGAGTACTTACGTCGATGCATTGCCGACATATATTCACCCGCAAACTGGGTGCGTCCATAGTTCTTTTAATCAGGCCTTAGTCGCTACTGGTCGCTTGTCTTCATCCGACCCGAACATGCAAAACATTCCGATTCGCAGCGCAGAAGGCCGCGAGATTCGTAAAGCCTTCATACCGCTACACGACGATTGGGTGATAATGGCTGCTGACTATTCGCAAGTTGAGCTGCGGGTAGTGGCGCATTTGTCCGGCGATGATTCGCTAATAACCGCGTTCAACAACAACGTCGACATTCACGCCCACACTGCCGCCTCGATTAATGGTGTCGATATCGCCGACGTCGACTCTGACATGCGTTCTAGAGCGAAGGCCGTTAACTTCGGAATTCTATATGGCATGGGGCCGCACCGTCTCGGTCAGCAAACTGGTATGAGTTTTTCAGAGGCCCAAGATTTCATCGATCAATACTTCGAGGCCTTCCCCAAGGTGCGCGAATGGCTCGACGCCACCCTCGACACTGCTCGCAGTACCGAAAAAGTGAGCACCCTAGCTGGTCGCGTACGCCCTATACCCGACGTTAACTCTAGCGACGGGCGCGTTCGTTCTGGTGCCGAAAACATGGCGGTCAACACTCCAGTCCAGGGCTCAGCCGCCGATTTAATCAAAATGGCGATGATAAAAGTGAGCGCCGCGCTTAAACAAGAAGAAATGCAAGCGCGCATGATTCTGCAAGTACACGACGAATTGGTTTTCGACTGTCCTGCCAACGAATTAGAAAAATTACAAGACTTAGTGCGTAGAGAAATGGAGGATGTCTACGCTATGCTCGTGCCCTTGAAAGTTGACATCGGCCATGGTTCTGATTGGTCGGCTGCTCACTAACATGGATCTCACTCTTAGCGCCCTTTTCATCCTCGGCATTCTACTTGCAGGCGGCATGGTCGGCGGATGGCTGGCGCATCGCTTCAAGCTGCCAACGCTGACCGGATACTTGGCTGCTGGTATTGGCATTAGTTATTCAGCTCATTACCTAGGCATCGATCACGAAAGCCTCGACATGCTGCGCCTACCGATAAGTGATTTCGCGATGGCACTTGCGCTATTCGTCCTCGGTGGTCAATTCAAACCTCGCCCTAACGCCAAAACTAAAAATGAGCTGCCAGGCACCATGATTCGCGCCTCACTCGCCGAATCCCTGCTCACTTTTGTTATTGTCGGTGCCTTGTGCACTGTTGCGCTACACGATCTGAAAGGCGGACTCCTCCTCGGTGTGCTCGCAGTTGCAGTCGCTCCGGCAACCACCCTCGAAGTGCTGCACGAATACGGCGCTAAGGGTCCAGCAACTCGCACTCTAAAAATGCTCACCGCGCTATCTAATGTGTGGGCTATTTTCGCCTTTGAGTTAGCGATGCTGCTGCTGTTTACCTTAAGTGGTGCCAGTGAAATTGGTATCAGTGGCCCGCTATGGGACGCGATCGGTTCTGTACTTTACGGTCTCGTTGCTGGACACCTACTCATCCTCTTCCAAGAGCGACTCGGCGCCGGCAACTATGTCGTTCCACTACTGGTGGTCATCTTCTTAACCGTCGGCTTCTGCGAACTAACCGACGTGCCGCACATGCTCGCCTTCTTAGTTACTGGCGCGGTCGTAGCCAACCGTTCGTCCTTTTTCAGTCATATCACCGAAGCCATGGACGGCTACGCACAGCCAGCTTTTGTGTTGTTCTTCGTGCTGTCCGGCAGTCATTTGCAGTTCTCTGAACTTGCCGAAAATTGGCTCGTCGTTGGCCTCTATGTCTTGGGTCGCGTCATTGGCAAAATTATGGGCACCAACATCGGTTTCCACGGTCTAAAGTCAAAGCCTTCATTGGGCTCCGACATCAACCCCCCAATAGGTCTCGGTTTATTATGTCAAGCCGGTGCTGCAATTGCCCTGGCCGGCTATGTCGCACGTTACGATGTCGATTTGTCCGAGCGACTTCTAGCGATTGTTCTTGGCTCAGTGGTCATCTTTGAACTCGTGGGCCCACTCTTGGTTAAGCGTGTGGTTATCGCTGCAGGCGAAGTAGATGTCGGACATTTGTTGTCGCGCACGCAACACACGACTGGCAGCGGAAGTTGGTTTAAAGCAATCAAACGTACTTTCACTCACAACAGCAATATCGTCGATAAAGCACCGCACGAAATTTTAATTCGCGACATCATGAAACCAGCGGTTGGCGCATTACAGCGCAATGCAAAGATGGATAAGATTTTGTCTTTTGCCAATCACTCTGAGTTTAACCACTTCCCCGTGGTCGACGAAGACAACACTCTGCTCGGCATTATTGCTCTGCAAGATCTCAGCCAGGTCGCCTACGACCACAGCGTAGCTAACCTTATTACTGCCGAAGACGTGATCTCGCTCACCACTGAACAGGCATCGCTCAGCGCCGAATGCAGCCTTGCTGACGCACTAGCGTTCTTTCAAAACTTTAGCGGTAACACCGTGGCCATTGTTGAAGACTACGCAGCGCCAGCCTTATGTGGCATGCTCGAGCGCACCGAAGTGTTAAATCTAGCACGACGCTTTCACGCGAAAGCATCGCACTAGATTTAGCTAGTTTCGAATAGTCTTAGTCACTTATGCCAATCAGCAACTTGGTCAACTCAGCCAAATCAATTATGGATGGAACCGCTGGGTCGTCACTATTAAGTGTCACCTCAGGCAAGTTAAGATTTTCTGCAGCTTCAAGAGCCAACATAATCGCACCACCTTTAGAATTAAGCGCTTGAGTACGCAACTCTTTGTTTAGAGCATCGGCTTCAGCCAGATACAAAGCGCCACGCGATTCAGCTTTAACTTGCTCAGATTCGCCCTGCGCCAAAGTCTCAGTAGCGTAAACACGCGCATCGGCAACAATTTGGGCAATCGTTACTTCATACTCAGACTTCTTCACTTGGATTTCCTTTTCCCAGTCTTCGGTTTTCGCCATTTCTGCAGCCACAATTTGACGCTCGATTAAGTTTACTATTTTCTCTTCTTCAGCAACTAAGGTCAACGCGCGGTCAAGCAAAGCCTTCTGACGGAAGTACTGCTTCTCTTGCAGCTTGTTTTCATAGTCGGTCTGAAACTGCAGCTTACGAATCAGAATCGCCTCGGCTTCACAGTGAAACTCTTTCAAACGTTCATTTAACAACGGCAAAGTAAAGTTGACTCGCTCAAGGCGCAAATCTGTAAGCTGTAAGTCTTCGGATGTCAACTTTGGCAACTCTTGACGCAGCACCGCCATCACTACCGACTTTACACGATCGGGATAATGCGCCTTGAGGCCGTCCATGACAATGCGGTATGCTTCGCCAGGAATAATGCGATAGGCCACCGATAATTCGAATGTCACTACGTTGTTATCAGTAGTACGGATTTCGAGCGGCGCGGACCATTTAGACACACTATCGCTGCGGAAGTTTTGCGAAGAGCTTCGGGAGGTAAAGTGCAAGAAGTGAGTACGCATTGGCAGGTAGTGCCACTTGTGGTAGCCACTGATGCCTAGGCGGAAACCTGTCGGGAAGTCTTCCTCGACGATACCACCGCCCCATTGGTCTTGCTTGACGCCAACTGTCGATGGCGGGATTAGCTTGAAGAGTAGCGCTAGAAGTAGCGGCACTGCAATCAGGGAAATTAAAAAAACTATTGGACCACGTTTCATTACTGTTGACCTCCTGGAACTAAATTAAGTCCCGAATGTTCTAAACGAGTTGGTGCCGGATCGCGGCGGTAAGGGATGATGTTGAATTTAATCGACTTGAACTTTTGAGCGAGCTTTTCACGCACCAAAATATCGCCTTGCTTGGCAAGCGCCTCAACTTGAGCTCGCAAACCTTCAGCTTGTTTCTGTGCCTGGACTATCAAGCCGTCCGCTTCTTGCCTATTAGCGAGCTCGATTGCCATACCCGCAGCAATTGTTTTAATTTTTTGCGCATCAGCTGATTTGGTAACACGCACGGCATCTCTAGTAGCGCTAATGCGCTCGGCCTCGAGAGTACCGAGCAATAATTCGTATTCGGTAGCCTTATCACGTTCGATGTCAGCCAAACGGCGTTCACGTTCGCGAGTAAGTTGGATAGCCTGCGCCTTAAGTTTCTCTACTTCTTGGTTGGCCACTTTACGATCTTCAATCGCCTTTTCGTAACGCGCCTCGAACTGCGGCTTAGGCGTAATGATTTGCATAATCACCACACCATGTGACTCTAACATTGCATTTAGGCGGTTTTCGGAAGAAGTAGTCGCGATGTTATAGTTCGACGGGTCGGCAACTTCTTCGGCAGAAAATCGCCCAAATTCGTCGCGTAGCACAGAACGCGCATATGACTTAACCCAGTTAGTCTTGAATGCTGTACCCGAACCGGAATCATCAAGAACAATACCTGCTTTCATCGGATCGATTCGGTATTGAATCTCGAGAGTCTCAAACCAAAAGTTAGAGCCGTCATTGGCACGCACCGTTAGTTTCGAAACATGATTAGAGTCGATGTCTTTGTCGCCCTCCATGATGAATTTGTTCGGCGACTTGTCAAACAAAAATGCCTGAGCTGCGAACGGCATGAAGATTTTGTAGCCTGGCGTGTTATACACATCGACATTGCCGGTGACGTAGTTAACCACGACACAAGCCTCCGAATCGTCAACTTCGATGATGCCACCTTTGCCACTGACAACTACAACAAGCACTACGGTGAACAGCAAAAATATTATTCCGCCTACTATAAATGACTTATTAATTTTTGGTCTCGGCGATCCACCCGGCGAAATAGGTGGCGGAGTACCAAAATCTGGAAATTCTGATGATGAGTTCATGTACGTATCATACCATAGAGGAGACCGTGACTAAAGCTCCTCGCTTCACCTTGCTCGTTAAATCGATTTTCTTCAGCAGCATCATTCCTGCCAGTTTCGCGTTGCTTGGTGTGTTCTTCGACAGCTTTGCCATATGTTCTCATTTCATTTGCTACTTCCTAATGTTTTCTATTTTGATAGGGGCTTTCACCTTTACTAAAACATTTTCGAGGCGCGTCTGGAGGCCATCTAGCTGGCGCAAATGGGCCCTATTTTTTATCGTAGCCCAATCAATCGCCCCATTAAGTTTGCTCCTGCCAAGCAATACCGTGACACTCAACAACCCAGACCACATCTCATTAATATGGATGAACATGCATTTCGACGATGTTGCGATCCACGAATTGGCCACCATTGTCCGCAAGCGCCCCGTTGATATTGTGGTGTTGAGCGAAGTCGGTGCTGCGCAGATAAGAGACGTTTTCCCTGAATATCCTTACTACCAAAAATCGAGCGAAGATGCTTTGTATATTTTTTCGAAATATCCATTGTCGCGCGGCGAAATCATTCCCAATGTCAACGACCGTTCATTTCTGCGAGTGGAAGTGACCGTCAACCGTCGTCAGTTCAGCCTACTTGCTGCACATATTGCGTGGCCGATTTTGGATCAACACACAACCACCCTCGCCAACGCAGCCCACCATAGCAAACAACACGCGAACACGATTTTTGTAGGTGACTTCAATTCAGCACCGTGGGCGGCACCGTTTCGCCGATTGCTCAATGAGGCTGACTTGCAACATACGCGCCAAGGCTATGGCCTCTTTAATTCATGGCATGTTGACGCCGACAAACACTTTGGTATTCCACTTGACCATATACTGTACCGTGGAAAAATCAATAACACCGCGAGTGAATTAATCAAAACACAACACTCTGACCACAGTGCGATGCGTGCTGAATTCGACTTAGGCGGCGAACTCTTGCGCAAGCCGCGCAATTAGCGATTCGTCCCCCTCAGCAGCAGGCATGTCAAGAAACTGCAAGCCGCTAAACGAACGGTACCATGTCATCTGACGGCGGATTAGCACATTGGTTTGACTAATACATTTTTCAAGCGCCGACGCTAAATCACGTTCGCCATCAAAGTGTTCAAGAATTTGTTTATAGCCAATCGCTTTCGACGCAGTCTTGCCAAAACCACAGCCACCCTTTATCGCATGGATTTCATCTAGCAATCCACCCTGAAACATCTGCTCGAATCGTGAACGCACGCGCTGATGGAGAATCTCCCGTGGCCAATCTAACACCCAGGCACATTCATCGACGTGATTACTCGACGTCCATTGTTGTTGCCAATCACTGAGGCTGCGTCCGGTTGAATGCCAGGTTTCGAGGGCGCGCAATAAACGGCGGGTGTCATTGGGATGAATACGTGCCACAGCGGCCGGATCAACTTTTTGTAATTCGTTGCGCAAAGGGATTACGCCCTCGTCTTGCAAGCGTTGCTCTAACTCGGAGCGCAATGTGGCAGAGACCTCAGGCAAATCGATTAAGCCAAAGGCTAATGCTTTGAACCACATAGTGGTGCCACCTACATATAAAGCATTTTTGTTTTGCTGACGTAGCCGTTCTTCGATCTCTTGTGTTAGCTCCAAATATTTCGCAACAGAAAACTCGTCACTGGCTTCAACGACATCAATCATATGGTGTGGTACCTGAGCCATTTCGGCAGCACTTGGCTTGGCTGTGCCAATATCCATACCTCGATAGACCAGCATCGAATCAAGCGAAATGATTTCGGCATTAATCAATGGCGCCAAGCTCAAAGCAATCTCAGTTTTGCCCGAGGCAGTGGGACCAAGTAAGAATGCACGCTTCATCGGTTATCGCTTTGGTGTCAACACCGCAACTGCTCGCTTAGATGGGTCAAACAATTGTTCGGTCGCGCTTTGTAATTGCTCGAGGCTAATCGCTTGTAACTCGTCGAGTGCTGAAAAGATTTCATTTTCGGACAACATGCTCGACAACACCGAAGAAGCCACCGCGGATGGCGTCTGCAAGCCCGACACGATGCCGCCCCACGCCGCCTTGCGCAAGCGTTCGAAGTCTTCTTGTTTGATATTGTTGGCGATAAACTCTGCACATGCTTGGGTAACATCTTCGACAAACTTTTTAGGCTCGTCGCAAACTCCAGACATGATGACATGCCCCCAAGTTTGATCTGATGACCAATAAGCTCCGAAACTGTCGTCGATGATCTGCGCGTCATATAACTGTTTGCGCAACTGTGACGCTTGCCCGAACATTAGGTCAAGAACCAAAGACGCCACGATGCGCCGCTGCAACCGTTGCTGGCCATCAGTCGCAAGCTCGCTTTGAGCGTAGCCAATGAACACATGCGGGCGTGTTACAGCAAACTCTTCTTCGAGGTAAGCGTGAGCACGCACACTAGTAGCATCATCAGAAATGCGCTGCGCAATTGCGGTTTCGTCGGTACGCAACAGCGGCTGTAATTTCTGCAACATCTCGTCGACATCAAAATCACCGGCAACCACCAAGCGCATAGCCTGCGGCACATAAAAACCATCGTAGCAGCGTTGTAAATCGGTGGCATTGATACGCGCCACATCTTCGAGCGTACCACCTGGACCTACGCGCACTGAGTGTGATTGATACATCGCTTCGTGCAACAAGAAGGTGCCATGGTAACCAGGGCTATCTTGGTACATGCGTACTTCTTGCTCGATGATGCCGCGTTCCTTGTCAACGCGCTCTTCAGTGATCAAAGGGTCTTGCACGAAGTCAAGCAACACCTCTAAACATTCATCAAAGTGATTCGCTGTTGAAAAGTAATATGTGGTAGTGCAAAAAGATGTGCCACCATTAAAATTTGCGCCTAGGCGATTGAAACGATCAAACACTTTTTCTTCACGGCCTTCGAACAACTTATGCTCGAGGTAATGTGCCGAACCAGTCGGCACCTGATGCTCTTCACCATCTGGCATTTTAAAACGCAAATCATTGCCACCAAAACGTAAGCCAAAATGAGCCGAAGTCGTGTGGAAACCAGGAGTAGGAATTAGCGCAATTTGCAGACCATTACCAGCCTCAGCAAGATAAACAGTTTCTTGTAATTGCGGATGCTTTATTGTGCGAGTGATTTTCATTATTCGGCTGCAGACAATAGGTAAACGAGATCAGCTTGCCATCCACATGCTGCTTGTTGAATTTGTTCGGCGGTCAGTGCGTTGCAAGCATCAGCGCGGATGGCTGGCGTGGCATTTAAACCCAAAAGGTAATCAGCATGGTAGAACGATGCCATTGCTCCTGGCGAGTCGGCGAGTGAGGCCAGCCCGTTGAGGCGATTGGCTTTTGCCAACTCAACCTCGTGTGCCGTCGGACCTTCATTCGCTAGCAAATCAATTTGGGTGAACACTTCTTCTTCGACTTCGGCTGCAGACTGAGCATCGATGCCCGCTTGTACGGACAAAATGTGTTTGCGGCCATGCATCTGCGAATATATCCCGTACGCTAACGATTTCTCTTCACGAATTTTTTGGAATAGACGTCCGTGAGAACCGCCGCCCAATACTGAACAGGCTGCAGCGAGTGCTTCACGGTTAGCGATGGACTCTGGCAGTGTTAAACGCAAACCAATGTGCAACTGGGCTTGCTTCATCTCGAGATGCTCATTAACATGACGCAATTCGCTCGGGAACTTGGTGGACGGTTCAGCAACATCGATGATGTTGCGCTGGCCACTAAAGCGCTGGGTAGCCCAACGCTTAACGATGTTGACGTTCACCGAACCAGAACAAATGATGATGACTTTAGCGCGATCGATTATTTCGCGGCGCGCATCTTCGAGTTGCTGAGGGGTTAGCCCGGCAATAGCTTCTGAACTTTCCCATGACAATTTGCCATAATCTTCGTCGGCACACATCACACTGAGAAAGCGCTCAGTAGCATATGCACTACGATTGTCTTGGCGCTCGGCCAACATGTCGAGTAAGTTTTTGCGCTCGAGCTCGAGATACTGTGCATTGAACAACTCACCATTTTGTTCGCCACGCAATGGGTCAAATAATACATCCGATATCAAATTTAAGGCCGGCAACAACACATCTTCTCCAGGTGGCAAAAATTGCGCGCCAAGGCAGCTTACTTGTAAGCCAACACGATGCGCTTCGCAGGAACGCTCGCTGTAAACTTCGCATGATGCCCCATACAGGTTTTGCAATTCGCAGGCCAAGCTAGTACTGTCTGGAAATTGGCGCGAACCTTGCTCAAGAACATCGAGCAACAGGCTACGTGCTGCACGACTGGCATCAAGCGGTAATTCGAACAACACTTGCACCAAGGCCCGCTTAAAACGCTGGTCGGCTACGCCCAGCAACGTAACGCCGTCGGCAAGGCTATGAATTTCAGGAATGGTCTGTAAAAAGGACATGGGGGCCGTATCCTATTACAACCAAATGAGCATTGCGACGCCCTTCTTGTATGTTCTTGCTAGCATATTTGCGCAAGGCACTCCTAGCACTCCATCTAACGAGGCCGAAGTGTTAATGCATGAGGTAGCAAACGCTCAATTAAGCGACGCACACGACTTGACGATGACGAACTTCAACATCGAGCTGTTCTTGCGCGACCGTGGCGAGCATCCACGCGAATTTGGCTTTTTCTTGCAGTACGCAAACAGTCCGCGAGAAATATTTGAATTGATTATCGACGATGTAGAAAACAACACCCAAGTGCGCAAGGGTTTCAATGGTAAACAGTATTGGCTACAGCAATCTGGAGAAGACAAGCAAATATTGTCTGGTCACGAATTCACCGAAGACCGTCAGGCAATCGAAGACGGCATTGATTTAAGTGCCGACTTAATGCTGCTGCTCGACTTGCACCAACTTGCCAACCATAATCCGCCGAGCAAGTTAAGTACCACCAAAAACGGCACGCGTATTCTTGAGGGTACCGTTACGCGTCAGCAACAGCTTTATACCTATCGAATTCATATCAAAGCCGACGAAATTCTACCGAGCATGATTGACTTCATTTTGTTTGACGACGAGCATCAGCAGCTGCAGTTTCAGCGCTTTGCGACGTTGGCTTTTAAGCCTTATGATGGTCGACAAATCCCGCAGGTTATTTATGAGTTCGCTGACGCCGATAGCGAATCACTACCCCGCAGAATTTACGAAATTCATAACATGACGTGGGGGCCGCAGCGCCAAAAGTCTAGCGACGATAAAAAGCCTTCTCGAGATCAACATAACTAAGAAACACTCGCACCGGACGCCCGTGTGCACAAGTGCGGTCTTGAGGCAAATCGGCGCCCCGCTTCAATAACGAACGCAAAGACTCTTCGTTTACATAGTCTCCAGCCATAACCGCAGCACGGCAGGACATCGAGTACAACAT
>JAPYTC010000026.1 GCA_029941685.1 Planctomycetota bacterium
GTTTTGACGTGCGTATCAATATTGCGTTCGATAATAATTACATCGGTGCCAGCAGCCGCATCAATCAATTCGTCGCGGCGATAAACACGCCCGGGGTTTTTAGCTAACGTATATAAAATTTTAAACTGCATCGGCGTCAGCTCGACAGCATCGCCGGCGATTCGCAATTCAAAACGAACTGGGTCAATTTCTAGATTGCCGAAAATAAGTGTTTTTTCATCGCCATTAGCACCACGAACAGCCGACCTGCGTAATAAATTTTTCGCCCGCGCGACCAATTCTATGGGGCGCGCTGGCTTCGCTAAATAATCATCTGCTCCAACGCCCAAGCCCAAAACCACATCTGTGTCCTCAGATTTTGCAGACAACATCAACACTTGGACATCTGACAACCTGCGATCGGCACGCAACTCGCGACATACCTCAATACCGTCTTTTTTCGGCATCATGATGTCTAACACCACCAAATCCGGCACAAAACGCCGCGCTTTTTGCATTGCAATCTCGCCGTCAGTCGCAGTAATCAATTCACAATCTGGCATTTCAAGCTCAAAAGTCAAACGCAGAACTTCTAGCAAGTCTGCATCGTCTTCCACTAGAAGAATCTTGTTGGCCATGGAGTTCAATTATAAATGAGTGTCGTGCGAATATTAGATGATGTCCACGCTTTGTTATATTCTGCCATGGCACTTTTCCAAAAAGCTCCCCGTACGGCCGAAGAAGCCGAGCAATACAAGCCTCTCGACATCTCTCCTGACCAAGTCCTCGAAATGGACGAAGCAGAGTGGTACGAAAAAATATATCGGGGCGACGACGTTCCGCAGCTGACTTTGCGCGCCACCCTTATGGGGTCATTCCTCGGTTTCCTACTCGCGTTCACCAACCTATACATTGGTCTTAAAACTGGTTGGGGTCTCGGAGTAGCGATTACCGCTTGCATCCTGTCATACAGCATCTGGAATTTCTTCCTAAAAACCGGTGTTGCTAAGTCGCCAATGACCATTCTTGAGAATAACTGCATGCAATCAACCGCATCAGCTGCAGGATATTCAACAGGTGGAACAATGGTATCAGCCATCGCCGCTCTGCTCATTCTGTCGGCCACTCCCGAAAATCCCCAAGGCGAACATATGGACACTGTCGTTCTCGTTTGCTGGACAATGTTCTTGGCGGCCTTTGGTACAGTGCTAGCGATTCCGATGAAGCGCAACTTGATCAACCAAGAAAAACTCAAGTTCCCGTCTGGCACTGCTGCCGCCACAACATTACAGTCGCTTTATTCTGAAGGTGTCGAAGCTCTTAAAAAAGCAAAGGCTTTAGCTATCGCAGCTGTTAGCGGCGCAATCTTCCCACTGCTTATAGAATTGAAAATTAAAGGCGGCGCTGCGCTAATGGCTGCCGAGTGGCACATCTTCGATAAAATCCCTGCGCCGGGCGGCACTCACGTCGTCGATGGCAAAGAAATCGCATATAAGTCATCCGACTGGACCATGGTCTGGGATGTCAACCCAGTAATGATTGCCGCTGGCGCGCTAGTCGGTCTGCGCATCGCTGTCTACATGATGATTGGTGGACTAGCTCTAGTTTACGGACTAGGCGACATGGGGATTAACGCCGAATGGGTTAACGCAGATGGCGAGGTCGTCCACGCTGTTTCTAAGCCTTGGAAGGCCTGGAAAGAAATCGGGCTATGGACGGGCGTGCCAATCATGCTCAGCTACGGTCTTTTGCAATTTGCTACTCAGTGGCGTACCATCGTGCGCGCGTTCTCTAGTTTTGGCAAGAAAGCTAAGGTCGCTGACGGCCAAGAGCAGTTGGTGGCTGATACTGAAGTGCCGACTTCTTGGTTCGCGATTGGTTTCTGCCTTGCTGGAGCGGCGATTATTATCACCGCCAACACCTTCTTCGACATTCCAATGCATTTCGGCTTACTTGCGGTAGTGCTCACTTTCTTCTTAGCGTTAGTTGCAGCGCGCGCGACCGGAGAATCCGACATAACTCCTGTTGGTGCAATGGGTAAGATCATGCAGCTCACCTTCGGTACATTTATTCCGTCCGGCACAGCCAACTTAATGTCGGCATCAATCACTGCCAACGGTGCCGGATGTGCTGCCGACCTTCTGACCGATCTCAAGTCTGGCTACCTGCTCGGAGCCAACCCGCGCCGCCAATTTGTGGCGCAAATGATGGGTATTTTGGCTGGTACCGCGGCGACCGTAACTGGCTTCCGCCTGCTCGTGCCTGATGCAACGGCTCTAACCGGTGTCGACCTCCCAGATGGCAGCCACATCGCTCCTGACTTCCCTGCTCCGGCTGCACAAGCCTGGAAGGCCGTAGCGGACGTAATGACTGGTGGTGGTATCGACGCCATGCACCCGATGCATCTCAACGCAATATACTGGGGACTAGCCCTTGGCGCGCTTTTCTTAGTACTCGAAATAGCATTGCCAAAATGGAAAGCTTATCTGCCATCCGCAACCGGCATCGGCCTAGGCTTGATTCTGCCATTCCAATACCCATTATCCATGTGTGTTGGTGCAGTCATCGCTTGGTACTGGACAAAGCGCAACAAAGAAAACGCTGAGTCATACTTGGTGCCTGTCGCCGCAGGTTTAATCGCCGGTATCTCGATTATGGGGGTGTTAGTAGCTATCCTTAACACCATTATGGCTCGCTGATTAGCGTAACAAGCGATACACTCAAATACGGGTGGAAATGTTATCATTTCCACCCGTATGAGCTTAAGCACCTACTTAAAATCTTCCATCGGCGAAAAGACGCTGATGGCAGTCACCGGGATCTTCCTGATTCTGTTTGTGATTGGCCACATGCTTGGCAACTTGCAGGTTTTCGTCGGCCCAGAATATCTCAATGCCTATGCCGCCCAATTGCAAAACTTAGGGCCGTTGCTGTGGGCTATTCGTCTGTTTTTACTTACCACAATGGTCATCCATATTTGGGCTGCTGCAAAAGTGGTGCGCCGTAGTGTTACTGCGCGTCCGGTTAAATACGCAATGCAAAAAGATGTGGCAACCAACTTCGCCGCCAAAACCATGTTGGTGTCAGGTGGTTTAATTTTAGTGTTTGTCGTCTATCACGTTTTACACTTTACATCGGGCAACATCGATCCGATTGGTGCATTTGCTGATACCCACACTGAAGAAGGTGCCGATGTTTACGCAATGGTGGTCACTAGCTTCCAACACTTACCAACAACGATTATCTACAGCTTGTCTATGATTTTGCTATGCATGCACATTAGCCATGGTGCGTCATCACTGGTGCAAACTCTTGGCTGGCGTCGCTGTTCATCAAACTGTACCGATAAAATTGGCCCAGTACTAGCTGGATTTTTATTGGTCGGCAACTTATCGATTCCGCTTTCGATTTACTTCGGTCTTATTCCATAGGTAAAACAATGGCTTTCAATCTAGATTCAAAAACTCCCGAAGGACCGCTTGCCGATAAGTGGACAAATCACCTCTTCAACATGAAGTTGGTGAACCCCGCTAACAAGCGTAAATTTAACGTTATCGTTGTTGGCTCAGGTTTGGCAGGCGCATCTGCTGCGGCCTCGCTTTCCGAGCTGGGCTATAGCGTCGATTGCTTCTGCTTCCAAGATACTCCACGTCGTGCGCACTCGATTGCCGCACAAGGTGGCATCAATGCTGCTAAAAACTATCCGAACGATGGCGACTCAGTACGCCGTTTGTTTTACGACACCATTAAAGGTGGCGACTACCGTGCACGCGAAGCGAATGTTTACCGTTTAGCCGAAGTCTCGAATAGCATCATCGATCAATGCGTAGCGCAAGGCGTACCATTCGCTCGCGACTACGGCGGATTACTTGACAACCGCTCGTTCGGTGGTGCTCAGGTTAGCCGTACTTTTTACGCGCGCGGTCAAACGGGTCAGCAATTATTGATTGGTGCATACCAAGCCTTAAGTAAAGAGATTGCTAAGGGTGGCGTAACCATGCACACACGTACTGAAATGCTTGATGTAGTTACCGTTGATGGTCAAGCCAAAGGCATCATCACTCGCGATTTGGTCAGCGGCGAAATTAAACGCCACGCTGCCGATGCCGTGCTGTTGTGCACTGGTGGTTACAGTAATGTTTTCTACTTATCGACTAACGCAATGGGCTCCAATGTAACTGCGGCTTTCCGCGCACACAAAAAAGGCGCCGGTTTTGCTAACCCTTGTTACACGCAAATTCACCCGACTTGCATTCCGGTAAGTTCAGAACATCAATCTAAGCTTACTCTGATGTCTGAGTCCTTACGTAATGATGGTCGCGTATGGGTTCCAAAATCTAAAAGCGATGGCCGTCCACCTGCTGACATCCCCGAAGACGAGCGCGACTACTACCTTGAACGTCGTTACCCATCTTTCGGCAACTTAGTGCCACGCGATGTGGCGTCACGCGCTGCTAAAGAGCGTTGTGATGAAGGCTTTGGTGTCGGCGAATCTGGCTTGGCAGTTTACCTCGACTTTGCAGATGCTATCGAGCGTCTCGGCGAAGACACTATTCGCGCGCGTTATGGCAACTTGTTTCAGATGTACGAAAAGATTACTGCCGAAAACCCATACAAAGTACCGATGCGTATCTTTCCAGCGGTGCACTACACCATGGGTGGCTTGTGGGTAGATTACAATCTACAGACTACCGTGCCAGGTTTGTTCGCACTTGGCGAATGTAACTTCTCTGATCACGGTGCCAACCGTTTGGGCGCGTCGGCATTGATGCAGGGCTTGGCCGATGGATACTTTGTTGCGCCTTACACAGTGAGTAATTACCTAGGTGAGCACGGCGAAATGCAGGCCGACAAAAAGGTCACTACTACGCACCCAGCATTCGACGAAGCCGAAGCCGCTGTTGTTGCGCGCACCGAGCGCTTGATGGCAGTTAATGGTACTCAGTCAATTGACTCCTTCCATAAGCGTTTAGGTCTCATCATGTGGGACAACTGCGGAATGGGTCGTACCAAAGAAACTCTAACTAAAGCGCTCGAAGAAATTCCGAAGCTGCGCGAAGAGTTCTGGAACGACGTGCGTATCCCAGGTGATGATAAAGAATTTAATATCGAAGTCGAAAAGGCTAATCGCGTTGCCGACTTCTTAGAATTCGCCGAAACCATGTGTCTCGACGCCTTAACCCGCGAAGAATCATGTGGCGGGCACTTCCGCGAAGAACATCAGTCCGCTGATGGCGAAGCGCAACGCGATGACGAAAATTTCGCAGTTGCCTCGGTCTGGGAATACAAAGGTGAGGGCGAGCGCCCTGAACTGTCTCTTGAACAACTCGAGTTTGAAAACGTCAAACTCACAACTCGTAGCTACAAGTAAGATATGAAAATTACTCTCCACGTGTGGCGTCAAAAAGACGTAAATTCAGTTGGCAAAATGCAACGCCGCGAGGTCAATGATATTTCTCAAGACATGTCGTTTCTAGAAATGCTCGACAAGGTTAACGAAGACATCATCATTGAAGGCGGCGAGCCAATTGCGTTCGACCATGATTGCCGCGAAGGTATTTGCGGTATGTGTTCGATGATGATTAACGGTCGGGCGCACGGCCCTGATGATGGCACTACTACTTGTCAGTTGCACATGCGCAGTTTCCAAGATGGTGACGCCATCCACATCGAGCCTTTTCGCGCGCGCGCTTTCCCAGTAGTACGCGATTTGGTGGTTGATCGTTCTTCTT
Organism: Planctomycetota bacterium; assembly: GCA_029941685.1. Classification (GTDB taxonomy): domain Bacteria; phylum Planctomycetota; class UBA1135; order UBA1135; family UBA1135; genus JAPKEZ01. The sequence continues at coordinate 5,712 of JAPYTC010000026.1, forward strand.
TCGACCGCATCGTGCAAGCTGGTGGATTTATCTCAGCAAACACCGGTGGGTGCCAAGATGCCAATAGCCAGTTAATCCCTAAAATCGATTCTGACCTAGCCATGGACGCCGCTGCGTGCATCGGTTGTGGTGCATGTGTCGCTTCGTGTCCTAATGGTTCAGCGATGTTATTCGTTGCTGCCAAAATGGGTCACCTCGCCAACTTACCACAGGGGCAGCCCGAACGTTACACCCGCGCCCGCAATATGATCACACAAATGGACGCCGAGGGTTTCGGTGCATGTTCAAATCACTACGAATGTGAGGCGAGCTGCCCGAAAGACATTCCGGTTACTTTCATCGGCGACATGAATCGCGATGTATTAAAAGCGAATACTTGTTCAAGCGCAAAATAATTAATGCCTGATGAAATCGAAGTCGAAGTAAAGTTTGCTGCCGAAAGTGCAACAGACCTACTTCGTTTACCCCAAAATTTAAAAACTCTGGGCTGGAGTGTTGGCCATGCCAATGATATTGTCATGAATGACTACTATCTCGACACTCCAGATTTAGATTTACTGCAATCGGGTTGGGCGTTTCGTATACGCCGCGCCGGCGACAAGTCGAAGATTACTTTAAAGTCATTAGCCGCCTCCGAAGATGGTGTCGCGCGTCGTGAAGAATACGAAGAAGACATCGAATGGGATGGCAGCGGCGCAGTAACTTTTTCTGAAGATGTAATTGGTGGTCGCATCAACGATTTAGTCGGAGAAAAAACACTGTGGCTACTTTTCCAGGTAGAACAATCGCGGACTCAATATATTTCTACCCTTAACGGGTGTACTGCAGAGCTAAGCCTCGATGCGGTGCGCTGGATTTACAATAAACGTTCTATGAACGGATACACCGCCGAACTCGAGCTTGTCGATGGCGGAGAAAAAGATATCTTAGAAACACAAGCTGTGTTGTTGAAAGACTTTGACTGGAAGCTAACCAACCAATCTAAATTTGAAGTCGGCTTAGATTTGTACAATCACTTTTAGAAAACAATGTTCTCCCTCATTAGAAAGTCGCGCGCCGGCTTAAAAAACGACGTGCTGTCTGGGCTCACTGTAGCCCTTGCTCTTGTACCTGAAGCTGTAGCGTTTGCTTTTGTCGCCGGGGTTGATCCGCTTGTCGGTTTGCATGCCGCATTCATGGTCGGCATCATCACCGCAATTCTAGGCGGGCGTCCTGGCATGATCTCCGGGGCAACTGGTGCGCTGGCAGTGGTGTTAGTTGCGCTGGTAAGCCAGCATGGCGTTGAATATATGTTTGCTGCGGTAGCGTTGATGGGCTTGATCCAAATTGGCGCGGGCATTCTGAAGCTAGGGAAATTTATTCGCATGGTGCCGCATCCGGTGATGTTGGGCTTCGTCAATGGGTTAGCAATTGTGATTTTCTTGGCGCAGTTAGGTCAATTCAAAACTAGCAATGGAGATGGTGGCATGCAATGGATGGCTGGCTCACAGCTTTACACCATGTTGTCTTTAGTGTTTGGCACGATGGCGATTATTCATTTCTTACCGAAGTTAACTAAGGCAGTGCCGTCGTCGTTGGTAGCAATTGTTACTGTTACGTTGATAGTGGCGTTTGCCGGAATTGATTCGCCAACAGTAGTTGATTATTTGCGCACTATGACTGGCGATGCAACTGCGTCGTTAGCGGGCGGCATGCCTAGCTTTAGTATTCCCGTGGTGCCGTTTAATTTAGAAACGTTATTCATCATTTTGCCGTACGCAGTCATCTTGGCGGCGGTCGGCCTGATTGAATCATTACTTACTTTAACTTTGGTTGATGAGTTAACCGAAACTCGAGGACGCAGTAATCGCGAATGCGCGGCTCAGGGTTTGGCGAATGTAACTTGTGGTTTTTTCGGCGGCATGGGCGGATGCGCGATGATTGGCCAGTCAATGATTAACATCAACTCTGGCGGGCGCGGACGGGCTTCTGGCATTACTGCGGCGTTGGTGTTGTTAGCGTTTGTATTGGTGGCTTCAGGATTAATCGAAATGGTGCCGGTGGCAGCGTTAGTTGGCGTAATGTTCATGGTAGTGCTAGGCACATTTGAATGGTCGAGCTTTCGCGTGATCCCCAAGGTGCCCCGCTCAGATGCTTTTGTAATTATTTTGGTTTCAGCGGTTACAGTGATGACCGACTTAGCAATGGCGGTGTTTATCGGTGTTATCGTTTCAGCACTGGTATTCGCCTGGAAACACGCGAAGGTGATTCACGCTGTGACTGAAATTGATATACACGGTTCAAAGGTGTACTCAATTCGTGGCCCATTGTTTTTTGGTTCAACTACAAGTTTCTTAGAACTCTTTGACCCAAAGAACGACCCGGATGATGTGATTATCGAATTCGTGCATGCGCGCGTTTCGGATCACTCGGCGATTGAAGCCATTGATACTTTGGCCGATCGTTATGTTGCGCTTGGTAAAAAGTTACACCTACGCCACTTAAGCGAAGATTGCCGTTTGTTGCTGCATAACGCGCGTAAACTAGTAGAAGTGAATGTCATTGAAGACCCGCATTATCATGTGGCTGATGACGCACTTGCATAATAATTGTGACTGACAAATTCCGCGTAAACAAGGCCTCTAAGTTACTGGGCTTTTTGAACTACCGCCTCAAAGGCTGGTCGAAGAACAACATCAAACAACGCCTGCAAACTGGCTGCGTAGTGGTGAATGGTGAAGCTACTGCCCAACACGATTTGATGTTGGCTGTTGACGACCAAGTCGAGGTATTAGCTAAAGGCTCTGGCAGACTGATTAGTCGCGGCGCGGGCCAACTCGAAATTTTATTCGCCGATGAAGACATCGTAGTTATCAATAAACCAGCCGGCTTGTTATCTGTCGCCAGCGCAGGTGAAAACAAAAAACACGCGCTCGAAATGTTGCGCCAGCAGCTTTCGACTAAGCGCAACAAAGTAAAGTTATGGCCGGCACATCGCCTCGACCGTGAAACATCAGGGGTATTGTTATTCGCCACCTCTAAACAGGTGCGCGAACGCATCAGCGCAGCATGGGCCAAATCGCAGAAAACTTATTTGGCAATCGTCGAGGGAATCCCACAAGAGCAGCAAGCCACTATCGATCAGCCACTGCGTAGTGACGCCAAAGGCTTCCGCACGCACGTCGGAGAGCATCCTGATGCAAAACGGGCTGTTACTCATTACAAAACTGTGCGCACTACAAAGGACCGCGCGTTGCTTGAGGTTAATATTGAGACTGGGCGTCAGCATCAAATCCGCGCGCACATGAAATGGCTTAAGCACCCTATCGTTGGCGATAAGCGCTACGGTCGGACTGATATACGTTTGGGCTTGCACGCATTGCGCCTCGAATTAGCGCATCCGACTAGCGGCCAGCACTTAAGTTTTGAATCTGCTCCACCAACTGAGTTCGAGCAATTGTTAGGCTAAACAACTATGGACGACTACCAACCCCTAATTGATAGCGCGCTCGCTGTCGGCGCGTTACTGCTTACTGCATTCATCGCCAACTTCATTGCAAAAAAGATTATGCTGCGCGTGATTCACAAAATCGCCAAACGTAGTAAATCCACCTGGGACGACGACCTCATCGCGCAAAAAGTTTTCGATCGCTTGTCGCACATTGCGCCGGCGTTGATTATTTATTTGCTGTCCTCTGCCTTCATTAAAGATAACGAGGTCATCGTCGCGGTGCTCAACCGCTTGTCATACGCCTACATTGCCATCGTTGCTGCAGCTGTCGTCGATGCATTTTTGAGTTTTGCTGTGGTGCGCGCCAAGAAGTCTCCGGCGTTGGCAGATAAGCCGGTTAATAGTTGGGTGCAAGTTGTGAAAATAATGGTGTGGCTGTTTACGGTTATCGTAATCATCGCCACGCTGCTTGATAAATCGCCGTGGGCATTGCTCGGAGGCTTGGGCGCATTAACTGCGGTGTTAATGTTGGTGTTCAAAGATTCGATTATGGGCTTGGTTGCTAGCATCCAAATCTCGGCGTTAAATTTGGTGCGCGTCGGCGATTGGGTTGAAATACCCAAATACGGCACCGACGGCGATGTAATTGAAATTTCACTAAACACTATTCGCGTGCAAAACTGGGATAAAACCATTTCGTCAGTACCGACTTATGCCTTGATCAGTGATGGATTCAAAAACTGGCGCGGCATGTCCGAATCAGGCGGGCGACGCATTAAACGTGCGGTGCGCATTGACTTAAACTCTATTGGGTTTTTAAGCGATAGTGATTTTGAAAGTCTCACTAAAGTACAAGCCTTGGCACCGTATTTGAGTTCGCGTAAAAGTGAGATCAATGAGTGGAATACGCAACAAGATGTAAGCAGCGCCAGTAACATCAACGGTCGACGCCTAACTAATGTCGGTACCTTTCGCGCTTACTTGCGATCTTGGTTAGCAGCGAACCCAGCCGTGCATGAAGACATGACCTTCTTAGTGCGGCAACTTCCTTCAGACGAATTTGGCTTACCGATTGAGATTTATATCTTCAGCAAAGAGCAACGCTGGGTGCAATACGAAGGCATCATGGCAGACATCTTCGATCATATTTTTGCGGTGTTGCCCGAGTTTAATCTACGCGCTTTTCAGCGCCCGGCTGGTGCTGATTTTAATACTCATCGCGCTCTTTAGTCACATACTTGCCTATCAGCTTATAACGCGTGTTTCTCCACCGCGGAAATCCACAGCAACGGTAAAAGGCAGTTTCGAGCAACCGGCGGTGTTCGGACAGAGTTAACTTTCTGCGCACATCGCCAGAGTCGGCATCATAATTAACAGGCGCGTTCTCAACACGCGCACCCATAACCTTGGGGTGCTCTCCGACAAACTCAACGACATATTGGCCCGGCACCTCATCATAGAAAAAATCTTTATTGCTACGAATCGACTCGTGCACGGCCTCGGATTGCTTTAACTTCATCGCCGTCGAACTTAAAACCTTTCCGTAACGGTAAATATTTACCCCGGTATCAATCGCCCGCGGATAGCGCCCGTAAATTGACCACTCGTCGAATACCGCAAAGCTCATTGCATCACGAATCGACTGGGTGCCAATGTGCGGACGAACAATACGCGGTGTATACTTAAAGCGATCTGGGTACACCTTTAACAAATGACTGTAATCAGCCCAAAAAGTTAAGCGTTCAAACAACATCGCCTCGACTTTCGAATTGTCTTTATGCTCTTTCATTAAGCTAAATAAATGTGACAAGTCGTTTTCATGCAACACCTCGTTAGCCTGCAAATACAAAACCCAATCGCCCTTACACTGATGCAAGCCGATATTCGTTTGCTGCGCCAACACACATTTTTGCGGACTCACTTTTGGCGACCATTCAGTTTGAATAATCTTCAGCTTAGGCTCACCTCGCTGCATCTCTTGCAACATCGCAAGCGTATCGTCTTCCCCCGGATCAACCACCACCACAAATTCTCCGCAAATTTCAATCGCAGAGCGAATGCTTTCTAAAAACGGATACCCTAAACGGATACCATTTTTAACTACGCTCAATCCTGATACTAGCATCTATTTATTCCACCAACTAATCTAAATTCATTTCACTCATTAAACGCGGCGCCGGCCACACATCGCGCATTAACCATAGCACATACTGCATATCTACAGAAATATTCCGACTGCGCTGCGCATTCCATCCAAAGTCACCACTGACGTTTTCGTAAACACGATCGAAGTTTAACCCAACCAATCGTCCTTTACCATCAACCACTGGCGAACCCGAATTACCACCGGTAGTGTCGCCGTCTGCTAAAAAACAAATTTTGGTCTTCAATAAACTTGGATCTGCGGTCACCGCATTACGGATAGCCGCCAGCACCGTAAATTCTTCGTCGCCCCTATGTTTAGCCATCATGCCAGCAACAGTGGTGTGCGGAATATTCATTACCCCATCTTGCGGCGAATACGCTTTGATTGTTGCCATCGACACGCGCAATGTGGAATTGGCATCTGAGTAAAAACGCTGGCCACGCCATTGCTCTTGCGCTTCAATCCATAGCGGACCAGTTTTCAAACGTTGGCCCGCGATCATGTCACGGAACTCGCGTTGCACAGCGATTTCTTCTTTTAAATAACCGCCTAAATCAGCGAAGTTGCTGACGCCACTTGCATCTTGCGAATACCACATATCAAAACCTTCAACGCGTTGATCATTGGGCAACGACGCCGCCCATTGCACCAACAAATCATAGGTTTCGGTGTCGACCATTTCTTTGCCCGACGGAAAGCTGCCTAACAAGTAACGCAATCGATCCAAAACGAAATCGTGTTCTTGGCGGTCAATTTCTTGCAAGTCTAAACTTAGCAACTCGTTTAACACATTGCCGTACTTCGCCACACGCATTTCATCTTCACTCACCCACTTGCGAAACGCCACTTCTTGCTCGAACTTTAACTGTACAGTTTTATTGCGCGCTAAACCATCGACCATACCGGCCGCGTTTTTATATCCGTTCGAATAAGACTTAATCGTCGACTGCACTGACAAATGATTTTCTGGCGACAACTTTGCGTATTCTTTATAAGCATCAATAATCGTGCCGAATAAAATGCGGCGCATCGGATAGTAATATGATTCTTTCGCCGCCACCGCAACCGAAGAAAGGTAGCGATTGGTGCGCCCCGGATAACCCATAATCATCACAAAATCGCCGGCGTTCACCCCATCAGGCGACACTTGCAAAAAATGCTTGGGTTGATAGGGCACGTTGTCTACGGAGTAATCAGCTGGCTTGCCATCTTTAGTCGCATAGGCCCTAAAGAATGAAAAGTCGCCGGTATGGCGTGGCCACATCCAGTTATCTGTCTCGCCACCAAACTCGCCAACCGCGCGCGGCGGCGCATAGACTAAGCGCACATCAATAAATTCGGTCTGCCAAATACGGCGCCAGTACCGCCCTTCAAAATAAGGCACCACAATCGCCGACGTCACATCGCTTTTAGCTTCGTCTTCAAGCTGACGACGCATTTGCTGCACCGCACGATATTGCGACGCCGCATCATTGCCCGCGTCACTAGACGCTTGTTCAATTTGCGCAGTCACATCTTCGTAACGCGTCACAAAAGAAACTTTATAGCCCGGAGCCGGAATTTCATCAGCCAAACTATCTGCCACAAAACCATCTTCAAGATAGTTCATCTCGACAGTCGATGCCGCATTGATCGCAGCAAATCCGCAATGGTGGTTGGTAACAATCAACCCTTGGGCAGAAACGAAAGAAGATGAACAGCCGTTGATGTGCACTGCCGCTGACAGCAATCCTTCTTCGCCGTTCCAGATATCATCGGGCCCTAACTCGAGCCCTTGTGCCGCAAACAATTCAAAATCTAAGGACGCAATTTGTTCGGGCAACCATTGGCCTTCACCGGCGTCAGCCTTAAACGGAAAAATGGTCAACAAGGCAATGAACCCTGCTGCCACTATTAAAACGGGACGTGCAATTCGCATTGCTAATAGATTATCACTTCTTGCCCATCTCTTAATTTCAAAACCGCAGATGTTTCGAATAAATGCTCATCAATCCATTTTTCTTCGGCAGCGGTAATCGCATCTTTCTCGAGTTTCTGGCGCAGCAGCGGCTCGAGATACTCGTAACTCAAGTTCTGTTGTTCACGCTCAATAGCCGATGGCAAGTCAGCCATTACGTGGTCGCTATAGTAGTCATGCACTTCTTTATCGCTGACCACCACTGCGTATTCACGAAACACCTCATGCAATTTGCGCATTTGCAACTGCCTCACCGCATGCGCGCGCCAGCCATCTGCGCCATAGCGATTGGTTAAATCCTCAAGCGCTGGACCGGCGTTAGCCTCCATTTCACGCTGAAAGTTATCGAGCTCATTCTCGTTAATATCGCCGAATTGATCTGCAGCCTCGCGCAACAATAACTCGGTGCGCACCAACGGTTGCATCAACTCAACTACCCCATCCTCAGCAAAAAACATCTCTTCGAGTTGCGCAACACTTAACCCAAACTCTTGTTCGGCGCACAATGTCGACCATGGCCGCGTTAAAAAATTATTTAACACGTCTTCATCGACCGGCGTGCCGCCCACAAAAAGAACTGCGCCTTGTGGTAGAGGCGGAGTCTCCCATAGTGGTTTTAAGATAGGTTGCTGCTTCGCGCACGATACGAGAAGCAGCAGCATCAAACCCTTAGTAGCAATTACTTTGATTGCCAAAGATGGTGTAGTGGTCTTGGCCATGAATTACTGTAAGGGTATCATTTTTTTACGCTACAGCCTAATCGCACCGGAGTGCTCATGCCCCGCGGAGGCTTGAGTAAAGTCATTAGCGGTTGGCGTGTTTGAAACTTGGCCAGAAGAGTCAAGCCCCCAAGATACTAAACTGCCATCTGACTTCAAGGCGACGGAGTGCTCATGCCCCGTTGAGACTTGAATAAAGTCATTGGTGATTGGCGTGTTCGAAACCTGGCCAGAAGAGTCAAGCCCCCAAGAGACTAAACTACCATCTGACTTCAAGGCTACCGAGTGATGACCTCCCGCGGAGACTTGAGTAAAGTTATTGCCTCCTGGAGTGTTCGAAACCTGGTTCTCCAAGTCATACCCCCAGGACACTAAACTGCCATCTGCCTTCAAGGCGGCCGAGTGATGT
>JAPYTC010000027.1 GCA_029941685.1 Planctomycetota bacterium
ACTAAGCGCCGCGCAACGTCAATGCTGTAACCAAAGCGCAACGATATTTCGTGCGCATTAAGCCCCGTAAACAGATATAGCTGCCTTGCATCCAGCGTGGGCAGGCGTAGCGTTGCGGTTATTTCTTCATCTACCTTCATGTTAGGTAGACGCAAGCCAACTCCGAAAGATACTATTTACTATGCGTTAAAAATTGACGGTGCAACTCGTCGCTGTCTTGCAAAGTGTTACCGAAAGTAGCCTGCCACGCCTCGCGCAAGCCAGAGCTACGCATATTTTCAAACAACAACCCAAACGAGTCGTCACCATAACGGTCGCGCACGAAATCACACAGCGACAACGAATAAGCGTAAGCCTTGCGCACCTGCACCGTATCGGTCCATGCCGTCCAACTGCCTTGAAGGTCGATTAAGCTAGGCAACTCATCACGCAAATAGCCCTCGCGGATGGAATCGACATTGCGCGGCTCGTAAAGCTGCGCTAACCCTTCTTGAATAAATGTCGGAAACTGAATCCCGGTACTGTGCAGTAAGGCATGGGTCAGCTCATGCTTTAAAGTCGACAACATTTGCGGACGCCGCTCTGGATAATCATCAACCACGATACGTATGCGACCGTCGTAGATACCCGAAGACCAATCAGGGGCCTGTCCCTTGTAGTCAGCGGCGTCTAACCACAGCACTACGATGCGCCGATCGTTTTGGATACCTAACAACCCACTAATGTCAGACCAAGCCCGCTCGAGATCTTGTTGAAGATCATCGATGTTGCGCACCATGCTACGGTTCTGAGCGTCGAAAGAGCTTTCGAAATGTGCCGTTGATAGAGGCAAGTAATTTTCAAAAGCCTCGGCCTCTACTTTTAATTGCGCTAAACGCCGCACAAAGCGCGGGTTGTTTGGCTCGACCACTGTAGCCGCCAACATCATCTCAACGGCCAATTCACAATCTCCGAGCAACGACGCTATTTCGCCGCGCAAGACTAGCAACTGCGCGTTTTGCGGAAACTCAAGGAGCGCCGACTCCACAATTTTGCGTGCCGCGTCAACCTCAGCAGTGCGCAACAACAAACGCGCCAACGACAATTGTGGATGCCCACTATCGTGGTGCCACTCTATCGCCTGACGCCACACCTTACGTGCCTCGTCATGCTCGTAAAGATTATGCAGCTCATTCGCCCAATGTCCAGCGACCCGCGAAGCATTCACTGCAACACTATGGTCAGGCGTTGGCCTCAGTTGATAGAGTTGCTGCATCATTTGATACGCATCTTGATAACGCTCTTCGCCAAGCGCCGCCAACGACTGATTATGCAGCTCAATAATTTTTGCATCGTCAATAGCAGTATCGACGTCAACAGTATCAGATAGATGACTTATATTATCACTGACATCATTATCAACACGAACGAACTCGGCAACCCCCCGTTGCCCAAGGTTTTCACGACTTTCATCTGCAGCATCACTTTCCACAAACCAATAGGTTCCCGCTACCACAGCCAAGAAAACCGCCGCACGCATCAACAATTTCACTGAGACACTCATGTTAGATTTTTGGGACGCCGCCCAACTCGTGCCATCCGGATTTGCGATCACTTAACAATCGCGCCCATGGCGACACACTATAAGGATAGCCACTACTCGCTGCTATTTCTTCTAAATCACTACGAAGTTGTTGACTATGCGGCCACACCACATTGCACAGCTCAACGCCGCTACTCAAAAATAAATCTATCTCGAGTGAGGTACCCCAACGCTCGCCTTGCTGTGCGGCATCATCATCGACAGCGGCATGCGCACCATACTTGGCCACCAATTCTGCCACCTGTGGCAACACCACCTGCGCCAATTCAACACTCGGAAAACGCTGAATACCTGGACAGTAAGCACTCGCCATATCAAGCGCATCGCCCGTAACAGCTAGCTGTGGCCAATAAGGGAAGTCACTACATTGCTGCGGACGGCACTCGTAAATTGAACAGCTATTATCGCTATCAAGTAAAGCGCATGCACCATTGGGCTCTTCGCGAAGCGCCAATCTGCCATCTTTACCATAGACAAAGCGTTGCAAAAATGCCGCGGACGTCATCTGCTTTTCCTCAGCCATTGCATCGACGTCTTGTGCGTCAATCCAGACGTGACCATGCCCAACGCGACAGCAATTACCGCAACGATGGCAATTAAAATGAAACGGGTGTTCCATTTACAACTCTAGTCGCCAAGGTGAGCTTCGAGGTCTTCAATCAGTTCGGCAGCAGATGCGTAACGCACATCGCGATCTTTGGCCATCATCTTTTCAAGGAAATAATGTACCATTGGCGACACTTTACCGCTTTTCATTGCGGCACCTTTTAAAGAATCGAGCACTTGCATTCGCAACAACTCTTTATCGTCGGACGCAACAAAAGGTAGCTCGCCTAGCACCAATTGATACAAGGTCACTCCTAAAGAATAAATGTCGGCGCGACCATCTAAATCGTTTTGTCCCTTGGCTTGCTCAGGAGCCAAATACGCCGCAGTGCCCATCGTGGTACCTTCGCCGTGACCGCCACTATTGCCCTCGCCGGCAAAGCCGAGGTCGATTAAGCGCACCGTAAAGTCGCGGTCGAGCATAATGTTACCAGGCTTTAAGTCGCGGTGAATCACACCGTGCTCGCGCATGCCTTCGAGAGCAACCGCTACTTCACAGACAATGTCTAAAGCTTCGGCCTCGGAAAATTTGCGTCCTTGGTCGAGCCAATCAAGCAAAGTCGCTCCAGCAATGCGCTCCATCTCGAGGATTAAAGTGTGCATAAAGCGAAATACCCGCATGCCATTAACCACCTGCGGCACATCAAGCTCTTGTAGCAATTTTGCCTCTTTGACGAACTGATTAGCTGCCACCTTATCGCGCGACAAATCAGGACGGAGTATTTTTAATGCTACACGCTCGAAATCTTTATTGCGCTTGGCGGCATATACTTCGGCAGTGCCCCCCTTACCTAATAGTCTTTCAATGGTGTAACCGGGGATACGTGGCTCGCGCATTGCCCGCGTTTGCCGCAGGTACTCAATCTCGGCCTCACTAAAGCCCGAAACCGTCTTCAAACAACTTTCTAGGCCGTGCTCATTACTACCGTCAAGCACTTTTTGGGCTTGCTCACGGCTTAGAAAGCCGCGCGATGTGAGTAGAGCCAAGAATTGCTGGTCTTCGGCGGAGGCAGAGCTAGACATTGGCTAATACTCTACATCGGCCGAATAATAGTGCCATCTTGAGTTAATAAAATCATTTTCTGAAATTAAAGACATAGCATACAAACAGCCGAAACATAGATAGCCTTAGGGCAAACACATCATGCAAAATTCCTCACTCGTCTACAAGTACTTCGATCTCATCGATGGTTTTATTCGCGTCCGCATTGCTGGCGCTGAAGCAGGTATGCCTGAAATCGAGATGTTGACTAACAGTACTCCATCACGTCGCGACTACCGTCAGTACGTGGTAAGTAACTTCATCCTTGATCTCGAGAACGAAGTCATGCCTAAGGTACACGCTGTTTACCCAGAAGACACTATGGCAGCTGAAGATTTGCTTTACCAAATTTGTGTAGACGTCAACCCCGAATTAGAGATTCATTCTGTTGCCCTACCTGCAACTGATGGAGAAACTGCTGCCACTGAATTAAAAAAAGAACGCTTCCGCGAATTGGCTAATGACTTGCAAAAAAATGTGTTAAAGGATCTGGTCGGACAAGATGACGCCGTCAACAAAATCTGCCGTAGCATTCGTAAGGCTGCAGTTGGGCTTAATGATCCTGAACGCCCTATCGGTAGTTTCTTATTAGTAGGACGCACCGGTACGGGAAAAACGGAATTAGCGAAAGCGATTTCACGTCACTTACTTGATGGTCGAAAATTAGTACGCATCGATTGTTCAGAATACGCCTTGCCCCACGAGATAGCCAAGTTGATTGGCGCCCCTCCAGGCTACGTCGGTCACAGCGAAGGTGGTGTACTTACCTCTGAGATTGAAGAGAATCCACGTAGCGTAGTCTTGTTTGACGAGATTGAAAAAGGTCACGAAAAACTACACAACATGTTGCTACAAATTCTTGACGATGGTCGCCTAACTGATTCGAAAGGCACCACTGTTGATTTCAGCCAGTGCTTAATATTGATGACTTCAAATGTCGGCACCACCGACTACGCTGATGCGACTTCACGCCTCGGCTTCAACCAGCCTGAGTCACTTGAGCAAACAGAATTCGTCAACATCACCAATAAAGCGTTGCGTAACAAGTTCAAGCCTGAATTGCTTAACCGCCTAGATGGCATCCTTACTTTTCGTACTCTCGACCAAGACGACTGCATGCGCATCGCGGAATTGCAATTGAAAATGTTGCAGCAACGTATGCAAAGTGCCGAGATTGAACTTAAATGGAACAAAGCGTTATGCCGCGCAGTAGCAACTATCGGTTATAGCGAAGAATATGGTGCTCGCGAAGTACGCCGCGCTATCGCTCACTTAATTGAAGACCCCCTCTCTAATGCGATTCTAGACGGCGACATCCCGCGCGGATCAGAGGTTAAAGCTAGCTGGAAGGCTGGCGAGGTTAGCTTTAAGACCAAAGCTGCTTAAGCAAAGATTGGGCGCGGCTTTATGCTGTGCTCCATGATAGCTTCCATCCTCCTCACTCTAAGTTGTGTGCTGCCCACCCAGCAACAAGATGTCAAACCAGAGATTCTCGCGACGTTTGACGATGGGAAAATAGAAGCTGGACGATTTGACCGACATCTCGGAGCAGATGCGCGGTATCAGCAGAGTGGCGCCGAAGCTTTAGTGCATATTTTACGTTTGCAAATTGTTTCTATTGAAGCGGCAAACCTTGGCCTGAGTGCCACCGACGAACAGATTGACGAGCGCATCGCCCTCGCCATCGAGCAAATCGAAGCCGCTGGAATGAGCATCGAAAAATTGCTTGCCCGTCGCGCCATTGAAATGAGTGAGTTTCGCAAGCTGATTGGCGACTCGATCTTGCACGAACAATTAGTACGCAAATCTTTGAACCTCAGCATCTTCGAGCCCGTGTCACCACGTCAACTTGAAACCTGGTCTGACGACAAGCTAAACAAGCTACTCGAGCTTTCCAAATCAGCTCCTCCGGGCATGGCACTCGATGCCCCGCCGTTCAGGGTTAGCGAACAAGAATTAGGGCGCGTAATGCGTCGAACGATGTCGCAAGAAGAACTGCAAGATCGACTCGAGCAAATGGTGTTAACCGTAGCTATGCCAAAGTGGGCAGCGGTTAACAAGTTGGTATTAAGTGATGACATCCTTAATGACGAGGTTGAATGGCGTCGCAAACGGGTGAACGAAAACCCCGCTTATGGCGGAGCAACCTACGAAGGACTGCTGAAGACTAAAGGCATGACTGTCGAGACGGTGCTTGAATCAGACGAATTGCGCGTTGCCGGATATTTGCGTTTACTAGCTGAGCAAGTAATGCCTGAGAGCTTTTTCGACAACTTGACTGATGAATTAAAGGCCCAGTACGAAAACGAGCACGGCGAATCACGGAATGTCGGGTGGATATTGCTGCGGGCTACAGACGACAAAGAAAGTCCGCTTGATTTAGATTTCGACGAAGCCAAAGACGAGTTGATTGCCCTGCGCGACCGTATCAAGACTCAAGACGACTTCCATGATTTAGCTTACGATTACTCCGAAGATGATCGCACGCGTCGCCGCGGTGGCATGCTCGGATGGGTTCACCATTACGAAAAGGGGGTCACCACCGCCCTTGTGCAAGCAGCATTTTCGATGGCAGGCACCGGTATCTACGGCCCAATCAAGATCGTTGACGACAGCCCATTTCAGCCATTAAGTGGCATGGCAATTCTCTTAGTTAAAGAAATACGTGAGCGCCCTAGCGAAGCTGACTTTCGCGAGGCGGTCCGTCGCGGGACGCATCGCAATTTACGTCAAAGCTTCCTTGAAAGCATCCACTTAGACAGCGTTTTTCAGTCTAGCAACTAAGCTTGAATTCGACAGCTGAGTTAAAGATTTCTTCAATCTCTACAGCACGTTGTTGGTAGCCATCACAGCCCATCAAGGCTAATGCTGCAACTTTGCCGGCTTCAACTCCGGGTTGGTCATACGGATTCACTTGCATGATGCCACCTGCATAAGCTGTGGCAATCTCCATGAACATGAAGTATTGGCCGAGGTGAAAGGCATCAAGTGAGCACATTTCTAACACACAAACCGGACGTCCATTTTCACGCAATGCAACTTCAGTACCGCGACGCTCTTGCTCCATTAATTCAGCGAGATTGCGTCCTTCTAAATGCGAGAAAGCTAGCGAGTCGGCGAACGCTTTACCTAGGTTAACGTCACGGCGGAATTTATTAATTTTCAACATCGTGTAGACCTTATCGTCTGGTCCTTCAACGTAAAGCTGCGACTGCGAGTGCTGATCCGTAGGACCAACAGCCTTCAGTGGGGTTGGTCCGACGTTAACTTCTTCGCCGGCCAAGTTATGGCGCTTGCCAAGGGACTCAGCCCACAACTGACAGTACCAATCGGCGAGCAGTCGCAAGCGATGTGAGTATGCAAAGTGCACGTGTTTATCTAAGCCTTGTTCTAAATACAAAACGTGCATCAAGGCGTACCACAAAGCCGGGTCATCTTCGTCGCTGCAGCTTCGTAAGTTGTCGGCAACTTTCGCTGCACCCGCCAACATCGAGTCGGTGTCTAGGCCAGCCATTTCGCTAGTGAACAAGCCGACAGGTGCCAACACTGAAAAGCGGCCGCCCACCCCGTCTGGTACCGGCAAAGTAGCGAAACCGAATTCCTCGCAAACACCATGAAAGTGGCCGCCGTTGGGGTCGGTCGTAACCGTGAAATGCTTGGCGCATTCTTCCGCATCGTTATCACAAGCAGCTAACATCAATGAGTAGGCCAACATAAATTGCGATGACGTTTCGATAGTGCCACCCGATTTAGAGATGACATTGATGTGAGTCTTGGTCAAATCAACCGATTCGAAGAACTCGTCAAGTAGGTCTGGATCGACCGTGTCGAGCACAAAACACTTAGGCTGTCCTGGTTCTGGATGAGTAGCCTGAAAAATTGGCGCTAAGGCACCAAGTATGGCAGCATTACCGAGGGCTGAGCCACCGATGCCTAGAACAACAAAGTTTTCGACATTTTGCTCGCTTTTGACCTGTTGAGCCCGTGCCCGACATACCTGTACTAATTCTTTATTATGCCCCAGCTCACGCCATTTTGGGATGTCGCTAAGGTGATCCCTCCGTGCAGCAGAGGCCCGCGCAAAATGGGCGCGAGCTTGGTCTAAAGTCAGTCGCGAATCGCTGCCATCAGCGAAAAGTCCTGTAAGGTGAAGGTGCAGTGCCATTATTTTGCTCGAAGACTATCACGAAGTACTCAAGATAACATATATTAATGTCGATAATTAAGCAATAATTACCCTCAGGGCGGCGTCCAAAGCTATGCCTGTGCAATAATAACGTCATGAATTCTAGAAAATCCAACAACTTAGCACTTGTGTTAGTGACCATTTTTGTCATTGCCGCAGGTTATTTCGTAATGTCCGGCAGCTCAAATCCGGATACTGTGTCGCCTAATATAGACGATGTGCAGCTCGATAAGGAGCCCGTCATTCTAGCTGCTGGCCCGATTGCATCATCAGAATCGCAGCCAGAGCGCGTTAACATCGACCGCAGCCCAACCGACATCGGCAACTTCGAAATTGACAACCTGTTCGCCGATGCAATTGGTGGCGCCGTGTCTGGTAAAATTGTAAACGAAAAAGGTACAGCTGTACCGGGTGCATTCATTACGATCCATCAGCGATACAACCCTGGCGAATTAATGCGAGGCTACAGTTCCGGATCGCGCTTCAAGACGACTAGTGATCGCAATGGCGAATTCATTTTCGCTGGTCTTGCTGCCGGCATCAACATGAACCTGTGGGTGCATCACCCAGACTACGCGCCAATGCAAGGTGCGCCATTCGCAGCCTTGGTTAACGAAAGCCAAGCCTTGCCGCCTACCGTACTGCGCGCGGGTTACCGACTCAGTGGTGTCGTCGTTGACCTTGCCGGGAATCCGCTACAAGCTGCGGTGGAACTCAAGATGCAACCGAGTGACGCATTCCGTCAAGGAACAACCAAAGAAAAGCAAGCTGAAGACCTTTCGTCAGGACGCATGGTTAGGGTAACCGCCGACGAGAACGGCAACTTTTCTGCGAACAAACTCGCCGAGGGAATCTGGATTCTTCGCGCAAGTTACGAAGGATTTGCCACCGCCGAAGTTCGACCGATTATGCTGCTAAACGGCAAAAACGCCGATGGGCAGAAAGTTGTGCTACCCGATGAATTTACCATTGAAGGCATCGTTTTGGACGAACAGCAAATGCCCATCGCCGATGCATTAGTTAGCGTGGCGCGCACTTCCCCACGCCCAACTTTAACGGGGTCTGCAACGACCAACCAGCAGGGTGAATTTAAAGTTCGCGGCTTGCAAGACGGGAGTTACGGCCTATCTGTTCAAGCAGTAGGCTACACCAACGGACGCTCAGGACGAGTCAATGCTGGTGCTACTGACGTCAAGGTTGTGATGCAGGTTAAAGGTGCGGTTAGTGGCCGCGTAAGCAGTTCTGACGGTCGAGCTATCACCGATTTCCAGATCGAAATCTTACGCACTCGCCGTGGTAATCAACAATATGGTTTAACGGGGCAACGTTATCGGTTTAACGATACCGATGGCACTTATAACCTTCCCGACCTCAACCCTGGCAGTTACATCTTGTTAGGACGTGCCAACGGTTATGCACCTACTTATTCGTCGGCCTTTAGTGTCGGGCGCAACAAAGTCGAAGGCGTTGACATCATTCTTGAAGCCGGCGGAGTCATTAAAGGTATTGTTGTCGATGGTGCTGGTAAAATAGTTTCAGGGGCCGTCATTAGTGTGCACGGCGAAGATTTTACTCTCGATTCCAACGACACCCTATTTGGTTCAGCGATTGGAGATCCAAACAATATGCCACAGGTGAAAACTCGCACCAATTCTAAAGGAGAATTCACACTTACCAACGTTTTCACTGGCGCTCTAACATTGCAAATTGAGCATGCCGAGCACCTCGACGAAATAGTGTCGACCATGGCTGCATCTGGAACCACTACTGATTTGGGGCGCATCATCATTTACGCAGGTGGCAGCGTACATGGCGTGGCAACCGACAAAACCGGCAGCCCTCTTGCTGGCGGTACAGTGACCATAACCACTCGCAGTGAATCGTTCTTTCACCGAACCGTCACTCTCGACGCAAAAGGACGTTATCGCGTCGCTGGGCTTGCTGCCGGAACTTATTCAGTCATTGCCGCCGCAGCGGCTAACGAATCGGTGTTCCTCTTTCCTTCTGAAGCTGACAAAAAATCGATTTATGTCAATGTCGGGCAAGATTTAGAGCTTAACCTGCAAAGCAGCGAGTAAAAAGAACTACGCTTTTCGCAATTTGTGCGTATCCTGTGGCAACCCAAACACAGGATACCCCAATGTTAATCACATCAATACTTTTTCTAGCTGCTCAAAGCGTCGAGATACAAGCGACACCAGCGAGCGACATCCGCGTCGACGATCTTAGGGCCCACATCAGCTTCCTAGCTAGTGACGAACTCGAAGGCCGCGAATCCGGCCGCGAAGGTGGCCATAAAGCAGCGAACTACGTCGAGTCTAATTTCCGCCGCATTGGTCTCAAGCCACTTGCCAACCAAGACGGCGCTTACCAAATCGATTTCGAACTCGAGCGTCAGGGTATTACATGTAAAAATGTGGTTGGCGTCCTCGCTGGCACCAATCCGGCCTACGTCGATTCATACATTGCTATCGGTGGCCACCACGACCACGCAGGCATTGGCGGCCCAGGCGCCATGGGATTCCCTGGTGAGATTCATAACGGTGCCGACGACAACGCTTCGGGCACCTCTGGCGTTCTAGAGCTAGCTGAATACTACACCGCCAACCCACTCGAGCATCCAATCATCTTCATGACTTTCTCCGCTGAAGAGCGTGGCTTATTGGGCTCTAAGGCATTGGTTGCATCGAACGTTTTAGATAACGAAAAAATCATGTTCATGATTAACCTCGACATGATCGGGCGCCTCGACAAAGACTATTTATTCGTAGGTGGCCTCGGCACAGCAGCCGAATTGCACGATTTGCTCGACCCAGTTTTCGAGTCATCTGATTTAGCTCTCGAGCTTAACGACAAAGGCGAAGCACCGTCTGACAACACTTCGTTTTTCCATGCTGGTATCCCCGCACTATTCTTCTTCACTAACGTGCACGATGATTACCACATGCCTGGCGACGATGCCGACAAAATCAATTACGCTGGCGAAGTTCGAGTTCTAAGCTTGGTAACCAAAGTCGTTGACAAACTCGACCAATCTACCAGTCTAAAATTCGTCAATCATGGCGGCATGGGTATGCCAGCAGACTTCAACACACGCATGCGCGACCATTACCGCAAAATAATGGAACGCAGCGCAATGAAAGGGAAGCTTGGCATTCGCGCTAGCGTCGAAGGCGATCTTTTAATCATTAGTTCGGTGCGTGAGGCAAGTGCTGCTAGCGAAGCAGGTGTCATGCTTGGCGACACCCTTCTTAACGTAAATGGTCGCGATATCACTAGCATGAAAACATTGCGCATGGCTCTTGCCGGTGGTCTGCGTGGCGAAAATGTCGATATGGTCGTCTCACGTGATGGCACAAAAGTAGCGCTTAAGGCAACACTTAAGTAGTGCTTAACGCTTTACTTCAAGGAACGAACACCTTGGCACCTTTTGCCGGTGCTGGTGAAATCGCTGCGGTCGGCAGCGCTTTCGCCTGGAGCTTCGGCTCAGTATTTTACGCACTAGCCTTCAAGCAACTGTCGCCGGTTCAGGTGGCATGGTTCAAAAACGTTGTTGCCGGTGGCATTCTAGCCTTCATAGCGGTCTTCATTATTGGCTTTAGCGTACCTCTCGAAAATCTGACATGGCTAGCGCTATCTGGTTTACTTGGCTTGGGCATCGGTGATTGGCTCTATTTTCTAGCCATTTCGCATATCGGCATTGGTCGCACAGTAATTATTAGCCAAGCAGTACCTGCATTTACGGCCCTACTGGCTTGGCCAATTTTCGGTGCAACCTTGTCAGCAATACAAATCGCAGGTATCGCTTTAGTGATTATTGGTGGCATCGTTGCCGAGTCGCGACGCTTTACCAACAAACAAGAATCCAATCACTTTGACAACGTCGGTTTAATCGCGGCTTTGGCTTGTGCAGGGCTATGGGTAATCGGCAATCTCGCTGTTGCCAAAGGTGTTGTCATTGCGGATACTGGCGAGACGCTGTCACCTTTCACCGGAGCAGCGATTCGACTAGCAAGTGGTGGCTTATTCTTTGCGGCTTGGTTTATCAAAGAAAAAAGCCTTGTTGCAAACATCAAATTCTTATTCCGCCTCGACACCTGGAAGCTCCTGGCATTCCCCACCTTATTCGGCGCTTGCTTCGGCATGTACTTAAACGTTTCGTCCTACACCTGGACGTCACCAGGCGTCGCAGCCTCTCTTACTTCTATAGTTCCGCTGTTCGCCATCCCGCTTTCAGCATGGCTACTGCACGAAAAGCCGGGTAAACGCGGATGGACTGGCGCCGGTATTGTAATAATCGGCGCTTTGCTTGTAGGCGGTGCAATCGGCTGAGTATGATACGCACATATGTCTTTACGCCAAATCCTCTTAGCGGTAGTTGCACTTCTCATCACGGGCTTGCTGTTTATGGTGCTAAGCCACCCACAAAACAGCAATAATTCTGCACAGACTGCGCCAAACGATAGTCAGTCACCAGTCATTGACCAGGCTGCGAAACTCAAAAATGTGGCAGCTGACATTCAGCGTGAAACGCCTGCCTTGCTAGCTGAAAGCGGGACTGCAACCTTAGAATTTTATTTTCGCTCAGAACATGGAGTTGAAGGTGGCACACTCTCCTTAAACGACATCGAACACGTCTTCGAGGGCAACTACATCAAGATCGATGGCGTTGTCGCAAACTCATATAGCGCAGTAGTAAACGCGCGTGGTCATGTGGTGCAAAAACGGCAGCTTGCCGTTGAAGAGGGAGAAGCTAAAACGATCGACCTCGACTTAGAGCGCGCAGTGACTGTTCGTGGCAAAGTTATGGACGCCAATGGACAAGCCGTGATCGGGGCTAGTGTAGCGGCACTGGAAGACGTAGTTGACGACTCACTATACAGCTTGGCCTTGGCTGAGTTCTTCAACTACGGCAACATGCCTACATGGACAAGTGAGCAAACTGTTACCGACCAAAATGGCGAATACGAGATGACGAATCTCAAGGTTGCCCACTTTAACATTCTTGTCAGCCACGACGAATATCGTCCATTCAAGACACAGAGCGCAGTAGAACTCACGGTTGGCCAACAAACACTGGTCGAGACCATCATCATTAACGAAGGCACGCACGTTCATTTATCTGTAATTAATCGAATCGGCGAATCAATAAGTAGTGCTACTGCACAATGGCGCCCTAATTCAATGTTGGCGAAAACAGTGATTCAGCGCGGCAGTGGCATTCCGACATTCGAAGCTGATGCTGATGGCATGATATCCATTAAATCATTGCCTAGCGACGTGCTTACTTTTTCTGTAAATGCCGCTGGTTTCGCACAGCAAGATGTTGACATTGACTTAAGCAGTAAAGCTGCGGGGGAAATTGTCGTTCATACCGTAAACCTAAATCGAGGCTTCAATGTAAGCGGCTCGGTGCTTAATGCCGACGGCGACACATGCGAAAATACTGTGGTGGCACTAGGTAATGCCAAAGATTTCAGCATCGAAACCGCAGGTTTGAGCAACCACCCCCTACAGATGGAAGTTGACAGCGAAGGTGGCTTTGAATTTAGCAATATCTCTAATGGGCAATATTACTTAATTGCCGCCGCTGATCATTACGCGCGCAAAGTGGTTGGACCTTTCACCGTCTCCGATGGCGATTCTGTGGGCAACGACCTAGTAATCACCCGCGGCGCAACCTTGATTGTGACCGTGCTCGACGACGAAGACATACCTTTGCCTAAAGTGATGGTTACGGCGGTCAGTGTCGAAGCAACCAACTTTGCCAGAGGGCCGAGTGACGAATCCGGCATGATCACATTCAACAATGTCACTGCGGGTAACTACCAAGTATCTTCTGTAGACACTGCCTCGGGCACTAGCGCTGATGTGCAGTTTAAATTCGTTGAGTTAGCCGACGATGAAGTGGTTGAAGTTGCACTGGGTGGGATTCAGCCTACAGCTACTTTGAGTGGCACGGTTAGTCGTGCAGGCGAATTAATTCACCGTGCACGAGTTTCGATAATCACTGAGTCAGGGGCAAAGGCTGCCGCGACTGACGAAGAAGGGAAATACACTATTCCCGACATGCCGCTCGGCGATTTCATCCTTATTGTGAATGTTAATTCAGGGTTGAATGGCAACTCGGCGTTTTACGGTAGCATTAACATTACCAGCGAGGGTGATGTACAGCACGATGTCGAATTACCGAATGCAGGTCTTGAAGTACATGTAACAGCGGCTTCGGATGGCAAGGTCTTAGCGCAAGTGCCCGTCGCCGTGCGTCCGCTTAATGGCACAAACATTAGTGGTGGCGACTTCGGATTAACTAACGCTGAAGGGGTTGCTAAGTTTCCAAGCTTAAATGATGGCGAGTATATGGTTAGCGTTGGCACTGCTGCGGCATCATTTATTTCACCGCAAGACAATGGCTTGGGGTCTAAAATCATCAGTGGTATCAGCGTCCGTGACAACATGGGAATCGAGCGAATTGATGTTAGCCTGAGCGAAGGAGCGACTGTAAAAGTTCAAGTTAGTAATCAAGCTGGCGAATTAATGTCCGGAGTGCACATGCACTACCTCGACGCCAACGGTCAACCCATGAATATCATTTCACTCACAGGGACTAACGCTAAAGGCGTAGCGCAACTCAAAGGTTTACCGACTGGCCCCGGGCGGATTATGGTGCGCCATCCAGAACTTGGCATGAGTGAATTCGAAGTTAATCTTAGTGACGGTGAGTTGTTCAAAAAGCAAGTTACTCTCAATGCTGGCACCAAGCTGATGGTGACTGTAGTTGACGACAACGACCAGCCATTAAGCGGTGTATTGTGC
>JAPYTC010000028.1 GCA_029941685.1 Planctomycetota bacterium
GTTGTAAGCTGTAGAACCGGTTGCTGTAGAAACGATTAAGCCATCACCAAAGTAAGAACAAACGGGACGGCGCTCGTCAACCAACTCGATACTCATCATCGATTCTGCAGGTAAACGGGTAACTACAATTTCATTCAGCACGTGCGAGTCTAATACGATTTCACCCTTGCGCTTAACCGAAAAGGACATTAAAGCGCGATGTTCAACGCGGTATTTATCGTCGAACAAATCGTTCAACACTTCTTTTAATCGAGAAGGCGAAACTGCTGACAAAAAACCTACACGCCCAACATTGACCCCTAGTACCGGCACACGCCGGCGCTGCAAGCGATGCGAAGTCGCAAGTATCGCGCCATCCCCACCAATCACAATCACCAAATCAGGCTTAGACTCAATCGTCTTGTAAGTCGCCTTTAAATCTACGGTAACTTTTACGTTTTTGTCGGCGAGCAAAGTTTCTGCGGCCACGGCCAACGGACTAACCTTGTCTTTGGTCTTATCACCAAGTATCAATACATGAGGTCGACGGGTCGTCGGCAACAAAGGTGTTTTAGATGTAACCATCTGATGCTATACCTTTGTGACTGAACTCTGCAACTGACTACGCCAAGACTCCATCAATGAGTTTGCATCGAGGCCACAACGTTGCAGCTGTTCTTCACGAGTCGTCATGTGTAAGATAAAATCATCGGGCACGCCGTGTATAGAGTGACGACATGCACGCTGCTTGGTCTGAACAGAATTATTTGACAATAACTCGGCGACCGCCGAACCAAAACCACCCAGTACCGAATGCTCTTCGACCGTAGCGATGAAGTTGTATTCTGTCGCCGCCTGCACAATTGTTTGCTCATCAAGGGGTTTTACGAAACGCGCATCATAAACTTTGAGCGAAATACCATGTTCGCTCTGCAACTGCTCGGCAGCTGCTACAGCTTGATTGACAACGTCCCCAAAACCGAAGACGACCCCGTCAACTCCTTGACGCAGACACTCTGCGCGCGAAGCGACTAACGGCTCGCGCAAATCTCTAGGGATAAGCGACTCGGATTGAGCATTAGCTCGCGGCCAGCGAATAGCCCATGGCCCCTTACTGCTGACCGCCAAATTCAACATGCGGTCGAGATCAGTCGCATCACGTGGTGCGCAAATAGTAAAGCCAGGGAACGCTCTCAAGTAGGCAATGTCGTACAAGCCCATGTGAGTGGGTCCGTCTTGGCCAACTAGCCCTGCACGGTCGAGGCAGAAGACGACGTCTTCGTTTTGCAAAGCCACTTCTTGAAACACTTGGTCGTAGCCGCGTTGCAAGAAAGTTGAATAAATGGCAACTACGGGACGCTTGCCGACTGTCGCTAAACCACCTGCTAAAGAGACTGCGTGCTGCTCAGTTATCCCCGTGTCGTGAAAACGCTCGGGAAAACGCTCGGCGAATTCGCTCAAGCCGGTTCCTGATGGCATGCCGGCAGTAATCGCATGCACGTATTGATTTTTATCCGCTAAGTCGCACAAGCTTTGCGAAAATGCTGAGGTGTAAGATTGTTGCGATTGCCCAGGGCCTTGCGACTTAGCAGCCGGCACCTTAGACGGGGGTTTAACTCCGTGTGCGCGTTCTGGGTCGTTGGAAGCTGGCGCATAACCTTTTCCTTTCTCTGTTAAAAGGTGCACCAAAGTTACTCCTTCGAATTTTTTCGCGCGCTCAAGAGCATCGACGACAACGTCTAGGTCGTGTCCGTCGAGTGGACCAATGTAATTAACCCCGAGCTCTTCGAAAATATGCCCCGGCACCATAACGTGACGCAAGACTTCGCCAATTTCATCCATGCGACTGCCAACGATGGGCAACTTGTGCGCTAAAGATGAAAGGCGTTCGTAAGTTTTGTGCAGTGTTTGCGACGATCGAATCCGCGACAAATAACGTGCCATTGCGCCAACCGACTTAGCGATTGACCATTCATTATCGTTGAGCACGACAATCAATCGTGCGTCGTTGTCGGCAGCCTGATTGATTCCCTCGAATGCAACACCAGAACCAAAGGCAGCGTCGCCAATTAGCGCAACTGACCATGGGTCGTCTCCATCGGCTGCACTACCCTTAAGGCCAGCAGCCAAACCACTAGCAAATGATATTGAAGTGCCAGCATGACCAGCAGTGAGAATATCGTAAGGCGACTCGGCGCGACTAATGAAACCTGACATACCATTGGTTTTCCGCAAATTGTTAAAGCCATCAGCGCGACCCGTCAGTATTTTGTGCGGGTAACATTGGTGACTAACATCGAAGACCAATTTGTCGCTAGTGAAGTCAAAAACTTTATGCAACGCAACACTAATTTCTACGACACCGAGGTTAGACCCCAAGTGCCCACCGCTTGCACTTACTTTTTCGATTAAGAAATGTCGAATTTCAGCACACAGAGCTTCGAGCTCAGTGAGAGAACGGCCTTCTAAATCTCTAGGCGAATTAATGTTGCACGCGTGCAGTGGTTCCATTGGTTGCTATATTCTAGCTTAAAAGCTGCGACCGAGCAAAAACTCGGGCATTAGATTTGTCGGGCTGCTCGAATCGACGCCGAGCTGTTGCAGATTGCTTTTTGCTGCTTCACACAATTGTGCCGCATAATCACGAGCCTCATCAAGCCCAAGTACGCTCACCGCCGTCGGTTTATCCGCGGCATTGTCTTTGCCTGCAGTTTTTCCGAGCTGCCGGCTATCGGCAGTAGCATCGAGGATGTCGTCTACGACCTGGAACAGCATACCGATTTTCTCTGCAAACTCGCCCCAATCTGCGGCATTATGCCCTCCTATAACGGCGCCTATCTGTACCGCAGCCGTAATCAGCGCTGTAGTTTTTAACTGATGAATTGCTTGTACATCACTAAAAGAAATCGACTGCGAAGTGGCATCTATATCAAGTTGCTGCCCCAGCACCATGCCATTGTGCCCAGCTGCACGCGACAACACACGCACTAGCTCGACACGCTGCTCGGCAGGGACATCTAGGGTGGCTAGCAATTCAAAAGCGTAGGTCAATAAAGCATCACCGCAAAGAATCGCGGTGGCCTCATCAAACTCGACATGTGTAGTGGCGCGACCACGGCGTAAACAGTCGTCGTCCATGGCGGGTAAATCGTCGTGCACTAACGAATAAGTGTGCACCGCTTCAACGGCCATCGCGGCACGCGCAACAACACTAGGGTTCGCATTGTCTCCCGCGACTAGCGTGCATAGAGCAGGACGGATTCGCTTGCCGCCACCAAGTAGCGCATAACGCATGGCACGGTGCAAACGTGAATCAGACGACAACTCGTCGTTTAGAATTGCTTCGAATTGCTTATCGAAATCACAAGCAAATTGCGCCAACCACTCACTAAAATCAGTCGTCATCGCCTTCTTGTAGTTCATCAATCTCACCACGCAAATCGGCGCTGAGTTCTGTCACCTTTTGCTCCGCAGACGACATCGCCTGATGCAAGGATTTTAGCGATTTGACACCAGCTTGATATTCCTCAATGGATTGCTCTAAAGTCAATTCGCCGCTTTCTAGTTGATCAACGATTGATTCTAGATTGTCGAGCTGCTGCTCAAAATTCAATTCGGTAGTCTTCTTGTTTGCCACGGTATTATTCTACGGTTGCCCGTAGTTCTCCGTCGGATAGTTGGATTAACAGCTTGGTATCACTTTTCGCTTCACTGGCCTTGCGCAAATAACCCTCTTGCCCTTCGACCTGAACCAAAGCGTAACCGCGATCGAGTAACTGCTGAGGGTTGGCAACAGCCAACCGTGCCCCTAATGTTCTGCACCGAGCTTGATAATCTGCTAGCACCACTGCTGGCCCAGTATGCAACAAGCTGTTAGCGCAGCGCAGCAATTTCGCCTTAGCCTGAGCCAAGGCATCTATTGGCGCCTGAGCCAGTCGTGATTCTGCCTGATGGAAACGGTTGCGCAATCGCTGCATAGCCGACTGTGGAGATTGAGCCAACAAACGATGACGCAAGTTGCTTAACTGCTGCAGAGAATCTAGCCAACCACTAGCAATAAACTGTGCACCGGCCGTTGGAGTAATCGCACGGTAGTCAGCAACAAAATCACATAATGTTGTATCAATCTCATGTCCCACGGCTGAAACAATCGGGATTTCGCAGGCCGCAATCGCCCGCACTAACTTTTCTTCATTAAACGGCCACAAGTCTTCGAGAGATCCGCCACCACGTGATAGCAAAATCACATCTGGTTGCAACTTGACAGCAGTGCGCAAAGCATCAACCAAATCATCTACTGCCTGCGCGCCTTGCACTAATGAATAGCACAACGTAATGTCAATCGGTGCCTCAGATTCTTCAAAAGAACTAATAATGTCGGCACAGGCGGCTGAGCCTTGGCCAGTAATAACAACTACTCTTCGCGGACGCACCGGCACAGGTAATTTATTGTCG
Organism: Planctomycetota bacterium; assembly: GCA_029941685.1. Classification (GTDB taxonomy): domain Bacteria; phylum Planctomycetota; class UBA1135; order UBA1135; family UBA1135; genus JAPKEZ01. The sequence continues at coordinate 4,435 of JAPYTC010000028.1, forward strand.
GCCTCGAACAACCCCTCGGACAAAAGCCTTTGCTTTAACAATTCAAACTGCTGAGCAAGGCTTCCAACACCTAGAGGTTGCATTGCCTCTACCTGAAAACTGAGGCTACCGCGCGGTGAATAAATATCGAAACGACCTTGCACCAAGACCTGCATGCCATCTTGTGCATCGAAGTTTAAAATGCGAGCTGCCTTGCCGCGCCACATGATGGCATCGACCGTCGCGTCTTGATCACGCAATTTGAAGTAGTAATGACCACTAGCATGGGGTCCATTGTATTGAAACAGTTCTGCTTCGATCCAGACCGACCCCACTTTGCTATCAAGAGCATTACGCGCCATTTCAAGGGCGCTAGCGACGCTCAGCACTTCGTCAGGGCTTGACGACATTGATTAAAATCCGACTTCGCGCGTTGGCACTATCGAGTCACGCCATTGCTTCATGTTTTGGCGTGGCAAATGTAAGCTAAAGCGATCGGAAGAAAAAGGACTGCGCTGGCTGCCTGACAAAAAAGCGCCATTACGCATCTGTAATTCAACCGAACCTGATTTGTGCAGAACAACTAGCAGACTATCTGCTTCGATAGTTTTAACGAGTCGCCCTGAATTGTCGTGCCAATTAATTTGCACGTACCGCAATTCATCGCCATTCACTTCACCAAGTGCTGACAGCTTGTAATAGCTAAACGAGCCACGCTGCGAAATGAGTGTGTCAAGAGCGACTTTAACCTCTTCGCTATTGCGGTCAGCACTAGAAGAGAGCACGGGCTGCGTTTGAACTAGCAATTCAGGGAATTGCTCAGTCCAGACATCGATGTTAACTTCGCTAAACTCTAAGCGCACGCCTGCGGCAGGAATAGCAATCTTAGATGAGCCACTTAAAGTGCGGCTGCCCTCTTTGAAATTCATGATCACGGTATGGCTCATTTTATGCAACTCAAGACTCACTGTTGCAGCATTAATCATTGAGCTTAGTTTTCCGGATTCATCCCAGCTGAGCAAAATTACGTCTTTAAGCTCGGCGACTCCGTCTTCTTTTGTCGCAAGCTGAAACTGTGTCCTAGAATAGCCATCTGCAGCAAGCATGGCGTTGAGCTGGATTACCAACTCACTCGCTGGAGCTGCTAGCGTTGGAGCTGACGACAGCGGAGGCATCTGAAGAGTAGACGCTACAATCTGCGGCACCTGCCTGCTTGTTGCCTCTTCAAGCTCAAGTAGATGCTGCTCCTGCATATCAGCCATCGCTTGACGCAGAGCTGTGTTTTGATGTTCGCTCGATAATATCTGCGAAGTTAGTTCGGACATCTGCTGACGATCGTTATTTTGCGCACCGAGCACTTTACTTAGGCTTTCACTAAGCATTGCGAAGTTTTCGTTAAGCTCGGTATTCTCGGGCATCTGAACAACGATTTCAGGTTGAGCAATATTTATAGGAGCAGGATCTTGCTGCAACACCAACTCTCTGTCAGGCTGCATGAACATGAATGCCACCGCGGTAAGCCCAACACCGAATACCAAGCCACCAAATGCCAACAGCGGTGAATTAATTTTCGACTGCTTAGCCTTTTGCTCTTCGAGATCTTCAAGTCTGTCCAGCAGCAGCTCTTGCACTTCAGCAAGGCGACGGAACGAACGGTTGAGTGCTTGGACATCTCGCAACCGTAACAGCGAACCTGGCTGCTGTTGTTGCGCTGGTGAGATATCTGAGTCGTTGGGGTCTATCGGTTGAATCGAATCACTCATCTTTGTCTTGCCACAGTTCAGATTTGTTTTTATTGTCGTTCCACCAAGAAGTCCATTCGAGTGGACGCACAATTTTCTGCCCTGTAAGAGCAGTAAGCGCTTTAATCATGGGTTGCGAACAAATGCGATACTTGCGTTGCGACTCTTCGTCGCTTGGCGCAGACTGTATCTTTTCGTAGTACTGCGAAACATACTTACTCAATGTCTCTACTGCATTTCGTCGCTGTTTACCTGGTGCGTCGCCAAACTCGGCTAGTGCTTCAGCGGCACCAGCAATGTACAAAAACTCTGAGTTGTCTAACAGGTCGACCAATTCCGACATCATGGAATAATCCTTGGTCGTACCAATTTCAACCAAACACACCTTCAAGAAGTCAGCCTCATCGCGAAACTTTTTATTTTTGTCGAATATCTGCCATAAATCGTGAGCGCCGAATTCTCCGAGTTGCCCTAATGATTTTACAGCTGACTGCCAGATCTTCATATTCTCTGCAGTAATAGCCTTACGCCGTGGATGCAAGATCACTCCCATCAAGTGGTCAGCGATTTTTGCTAAACTACGTCGCGACGAATTTACAATCTTTTTCATTTCTGACTTGCTGTCGCCTTCACCCGGATTTTTAGCTGCGGCCAACTGATTGGTGATCACAACTGCGGTAACTCGCAACCGTGTTATAGCTTCAAGCACTTCGGCTTGGTTGTCTTTGGCGCGCATCAACTTGTCGAGCACTTTCAGCTGCTCATCTAAGTCTGGGTGCTGCAAAACTGCTAATGGCGAAAATGAAGATGCAACATCTTCGAGAGGCGGCGAGCCGCCGAAGTACAAGCAGAAACTGGTAAGCAAGACTAACATGTTAAGTAATGGTTGACTCGAGGAAACAGCGGTAAGCGTCACGAATCTCTACTAGTTTAGACCCTTTCATACCGGGGTAGTCTTCCCTAATCTTTAATATTTTAGTTACAGGAATAAGCCCAATAACAGCATTACTAATGTATATCTCATCTGCAGCGGCTAAATCGCTAAGTTCGAGTCGAGTTTCTTGGCAGTCAATGCCTGCAAACTGGCAGGCGCGCAAAATATTTTGCCGGGTTACGCCTCCGAGAATGCCTCGATCGAGCGGTGGAGTTTTCAGCACACCATTTGTAATGACAAAAATATTGGTGGAAGTGCCCTCTGCAACGTCGCCATCTATAGTCAATAGTATCGCTTCGAAGGCTCCATCGGCAACAGCAATGGCACGCGCCCGCTGATGCATAGCACGTGAAATCGTTTTCGCTCCTGACATTGGGTCAAGTGGATCGAGTCGAAAATCAGACATCGCGAGCACCACACTTTCAGGCACAGCTTGCTCAGGGCCAGCGCTCATCAACCAATGCTGTTGATTATTCTCACCACGCAAAACGGTACACCGTACACGCCACTGACCTTTATCAATAAGTGGCAAGAACTCACTTAGTCGTGACTGCAATTGCCCTGCACCAACCTCAAAACCAGCAAGCCGCGCCGACAAGCACAGGCGCGCATCGTGATCGTTGAGCCTCGCGGGTCCACGAGCATCGTCGACTAAGAATGCCTCAAAAATACCTTCGCCGCGCATCATCGCCGGCCACGTCGCCGGAATCATTGGCGCAGCACTATCCAGCGCTACCCCATCTAGCATCAACACACTAGCAAAGTCTTTGGAGGTACTCATTCATCTCTAAGATACCGTCCCTTGAGTAAAGTTTCTTCCCATTCTGCCTGCGGATCAGAATCCCAAACGATGCCAGCACCTACTGCCAATCGCAAGACTCCTTTGGCAATACTCGCAGTGCGGATTAACACTGAAAATTCTCCGTGAGGCGACGCGGACGGCACCCAGTAACCAAGCGATCCGCAGTATGCTCCGCGCGATCGTTGCTCTATTTCGGCAATGGCTTGCAGTGCACGGACCTTGGGTGCTCCCGAGATAGAAGCTGGCGGAAATGTAGCAGCAATAAGTTTTGCCAAACCGGTTTTCGGCTGCCACCGTGCGCGAATGGTTGCCTCACGGTGATGCACAGTTGGGTAGGACACGACATCACCGGCACTCTCGACAGCGACTTGCCCTACAGTGGCGATTCGCCCGAGGTCATTGCGGGCCATATCAACAATCATGTTTAACTCGGAGACTTCTTTTTCGTTAGCGTTGAGCTGTGCAGCAGCCTTGTCATCCAAATCACTATCTTGCTCTCGACTCGCAGTGCCCTTAATCGGCTGCGAAATAATTTCACTACCACGGACCGTTAAAAAACTTTCGGGACTATGCGATATCAAACTGCGACCACTTTGGTCTTCCCAGTAACAGCTAGATTCGGTTGGCTGTCCGCTACGCAAACTAACATACAGTTCGCGTGGATTGCCGTGGAACGGTCCAGACATTTCATGCGACAAATTTGCCTGGAATAACTCGCCGTCGGCGATTAACGAACGTAGTTGTTTAACACCATCTTGATAAGCTGCACCCTTTTCTACGATTAACCTCTGCTTTTGCGGCTTGATGTCTTCTTTACGAGTTTCTGCCCTTGCGATTACACTTTCGAACAATGACAAAGCGTCAGCCGAAGTGTCCGGTAACTGGTCGCAAAAAGCATATAGCAACATCGCTCGACCATCAGGCATCCAAACCATTGCTTGACGGTAGCGACCAAAGCTGTAATCAGGCCAGCCATCGGGGTATGGTGCGTTCCATGGAAAGGATTCGTAGGCATGGCCACATTCAAACGCAAACCAACCTACCCAGCCAACACCAATTTGCGGAAGTCCGGCATCGAAGGTCCAATGTTCGTCGCAGCATGCGCGCTCGAGTTCTTGGGCGGGATCAATATTTGCTAACGGCCATTTTTCGCTAGTTGAAACAGCAGGCGAAATACGCCCCACCACTGCATCATCGGGGTTAAATGAAATAGCCGACAAGCCGCGACCGGAAGAGCTATCAAGAAAAACCAATGACGACGAAGACGGCATCTCTAACAAGCAGCTGCTTGGGGAAGCAGTTCCTGATGAGCGTGCGATACAGCGAACGTGGAAATTGCTCATATTCGAAAGACGAGGCTAGATGGAACTATGTTCCGTGATGTGGTGCAAGAGATTTGCTATTGCGCTATTATTTAGTAGTGAGCTTAGCCCTAGCAACCCTGAACGACAATTTCTTGAAGCACTTGCGTGAGGTGCGTCAGGTGAGCCCACATACTTTACGCGCCTATCAGCGCGATTTATCACGCTTCATCGAGTTTTTATGCCACGACCCGCTCGAGCCGACTGTGTCAGCCGAGCCACCGCTAGTTCAGCAAATCACCACGGCGCGCATTCGGCTTTATTTGGGCTCATTGCTCGAAGCAGGTCTCGGCGCGGCCACCTTGGCACGCCACCTCTCAACCATCCGTAGCTTTTTCGGATGGCTCGTAGATTTAGGGCACATCGAAAACGATCCAAGTATAGGTCTTAAGGGCCCACGCAAATCGCAAAAACTGCCGCGCTTCCTCGAAGAAGACGAGGTTGAAAAATTGCTCAATGCGCCTTGTCCCGATGACCGCAACGAACACCGTGATCGTGCTATCCTTGAGACTCTGTATTCAACGGGGTGTCGCGTTTCTGAGTTGGTAGCCATCGACCTCACGCACCTACAATTGAAACGTGGCTTGGTTTTACTGCACGGCAAAGGCAAGAAGCAACGCTATGCCATGCTCGGTGGGCTGGCTGTTGAAGCTCTCGAACGATATATCATGTTCAAAACGACTGAGGGGTTTAACGACAAAGCTGTTTTCGTCAACAAACACCGCAACCGCATCAGCGATCGTTCGATTCGCCGCATCCTTGACAAATTTTTGCTAAGAGCAGGCATTCATTCACCATGCTCTCCACACACGTTGCGCCACAGCTTTGCTACTCACCTTATGCGCCGCGGTGCCGACTTGCGCACCGTGCAAGAGTTGCTTGGCCACGCAAGCCTCGGCAGCACTCAGATATACACACACGTTTCGATAGAGGGCTTGCGCGACCTCTATGCCCAGGCGCATCCGCTAGGGCAGAAGGAATAAAAAAACAACTCACTAACCGAAGTTAGCGAGTTACTTGATTGGTGACCCCAAGGGGATTCGAACCCCTGTTGACAGGATGAAAACCTGGTGTCCTAGGCCAGACTAGACGATGGGGCCAGGTCATTCGACTAGCGAATGGCCGAGAATAATAGTGTCACCCAGTAGAAGTGTCAAGGCCGAGAGCTAAAAACCCTGCACAAATTTCTTGGGCAATACAATCCTCGATATTCTCGGCTTTAATGAACTTGGTATTCAGCAATGACAAGGTGTAGGTCTCTACCTCGAAGTCAGTTACTTGCGCAGAAATAGCCGCTGCAACAGCTGGACGCCATGAGGTCCCCTGCCACCCGCTGTCGTAACTACTATGACAAATCGGAACATGGCAATGGATACGCCACGCGCGCCCCGCAGAAAACAAGGAAGGCGTCAATGACTCGATATCAGGGTAAAGACTGCCGTCTACCATGCATTGATGAAAATATGCACTGCCTGCGAGATCGTGTAAGTCACGAGAACTTGACTCACATAAAACCGAGTCACGTTGCAGTGCCGATGAAATTTGCACCTTGGCAATAACCACATTCTTCTGCGCTGCCCGCTCGAACACCGCAGCGTATGCTTCGTCGGTGACTGCTGAGTGACACAAGTCAAAGCAGATGCCTAGATAGCGTAACTCGTCTGAACAAAAGCTGTCGGCAAGGTAATCAATCAACGCCACGCTGTCACTGAAACATGAACAAGGTTCGGCCTCGAAAGCTAAGCGAATGTGTTTTCCTGTTTGCGAATGTAGTTGGCGCAAATGCTCAACAACTTGACGAACATTACTGATGCTTTGAGCACTAGCCGCGGCAGCGGCGTAACCGAAAGGGCAAGTCGAAATGGACAAGCCGTTATTGCTAGTCGCCAATTGTGCCAGCAAATCGGCAACTCGGCAAGTGTAGTCGACGCGTGACTGCTCGCGCCAATCAGGCAGAAACACTTGTTCTTTCACTACTTCAGCATGAAAGTCGCCAAACGGAAAGGCGTTGGCGGTCGTTACTTTTAGATTTAACTCTGCAAGCGTCGCTTGATACTCAGCGAACAACTGCGGAGACTCGGCGAATTGTCTTGCCGCACGGTCAGAAAAATATAGCCCATACGAAATGTTTGCAGCAACCGCGGACGGCAACTGCAACACGACCTTGCGCATCGAGACGTTTAACGAATCGACGGCTTGTGCGGCGTCATCTGCAGGAAACACATTTGAGCACAGCGCAAGCCGTAACGATTTATTCGACACTACTTCCAAGTATTGGCAGCCTTCATGAATGCTTCACGCTGGCTTGGGAATGACTTCAAAAAAGCCGCTGATTCGAGATGTAGCTGTGCATGCAACGCATTCGAGTTATAAAACTCATATTTAATAAACTGCGCAGCTGCATCATCAGATTCGCTATCTGCCCATTCAAGCAGTGCGCTTAGCTTATCGACCACTGTTGCTTCTTCATCAGCTTGAACGTCAACCCATGCCTGCTCGAGCTCACCCAGCTCTTCTGGCTCGGCGCCTTCGCCTTCGCCTTCATTCAAATCGTCAACGCATTCAGCACACTCTTCAGCAGCAACACCGCGATATACCTTAATGGGATTAGACGCGATAGAGCCTTCACCATCTTTGACGCTGACGTGGCCAAAATACCAACTACCTGCCGGTAACGAGTCTAACTGTGGCACACTGGCGAATAAAGTACGTCCACCGCCGGCCGGGATGCTCAGGCTGCTTGACGCATGGCTTTGGTCAAACACAGTTTGCAGACTTGGGTACAGAGTGAAGTCATCCTGCGACTGATACATGTACAGCTCGAGTCCAGCGAAATGCGCTTGCAGTGCGCTCTGCCCTAAAGATGGGAATGAAATCTTGAAATGATAATCACCAGCGGCAATCGCACCGATTTCGGTTTCGACTTCATACATGATTTGACGAGTAACAATCGCATCGTTGCTGTCGAAAATTTCAAGCATCAAGTCTTCACGCCATTCGGTAGTTTGAATTGAATGCGGGGTGAACAAAGAAATGCTCTCGACACCCTCTGGGATTGTCTCGTCAAATTCGATTACACCTTGGAACATACCGTAGTCGCCCATGATGTGTGAACGAATTGGATCAACGATGATTTCCATTTCAGCATCGATTGATTTTGCGATTCCGTCGATGCTAGCCGAGGCGCGTAGTCGTGACACGTCGTGCAACGGTGAAGTGTATGCAAAGTAGGCCGTGTCTTGTCCAACAGGAACTTCAAAAGTTGATGCGGATGCGTGCAGGCCAACAAAGCCAAACTCGATGTCAAGATGAGCGACAGTGTTTACAGTCCAGCGCGCAGACATGGCGTATTCAAACAAAGTGCCCTCTTCGACCTTAACACGCGTTGTGTAGACATCACCGTCTTCAAGAAAGAAACGTCCGCGTTGTTGACGATCTTCATAGTAACGCAGTGCACTAACACTACCCGCACCCGGACGATATTCATTGCGTCCGCCGCCGTGTTGCGTAACTTTGATATCAACGTAATTTGCACCGTGTGGCACCATCAAGAAACTGCGGTGTAATTCACCCTGCTTTAAAGTGGCATGATCGAGCGACTTGTGTGCACTATCGCTATCAAGCTGGACGGCAATGGTCACAGGAATAATTATTTCTGCGCCAATCGAACGTGGCTTGTCGGCATCAAACATCAAAACGCGAGTACTGTGCAAACCAGGCTCGAGATTTTCTGGGTTGATCTTCAAGCTAATACTGTTGCCGTTAGCTGACGAGTACATACCTTCAGGAGCAGTAACCCAATCGGCTTCTGACACAATTGAGAAAGTACGCAAAAAATCAGATTTGGCTGCATTGGTTGAATCGTCGTCGAAACGAGGTGCTATTGAGACACTACGCGTGAACGATTGCTTATTCTGCAAACCACGTACGTAAATTCCTTCGCCAACACCAAACTGGTTAGCTGTTTGAATGTCATACAACGTTTGTGACGGGCGTTCGGCAGCTAGCAAACGCAGATGCTCAAGCGCCGGCAACATATCAATGAAGCCGTGCCCTACTTCTACCCAATCGTGTTGAGCAAAACGCGTCGCTGACAAACGGAAAGCACGATGCAGTGTTTCGTGATCAGTCGGTAACTCTTCACCCATTGCTGCACATTCTAGAAGCGCAACACAGCCGGCCATTTGCGGCGCGGCCATTGAGGTGCCATTCCAACTTTCGCCTTTGGCTAGAGTCCACGATGGCAAGGCGCTTAGTGCAGCACCTGGAGCAGCAAAGTCGATACCCAAGTCACCTGTTGGTAGAGGCCCGCGTGATGAGAAGTCGAACAATAACGGCACAGATGGATTCAACGAGCTATAACTAACTTTCTGCGTATCAGGCCAAATTGCCGCGGCAATAGACCACGCTGCTTCGGATGTTCCGGGTGAACCCACTGTTGAAAGTGTTGGGCCTTCGTTGCCAGCTGAAGTGACCAATAGCAGACCGCGCTTAGCGGCCTCTTCGACTACCCAATCATCTGGCTCGCGTCCGTCGGCATAGAAGGACGGCCCACCAAATGACATGTTTGCAATTTGACACCCTGCTTCAACGGCATAATCTAAAGCCTTAGACACGGCAAAGCCCGATGTAGAACCACCGACCTTACTATCTCCAATTTTAATTGCCACGAACTCGACGCCGGGTGCAATACCATTTAAGCGTGCGCCTTCTCCTTCGTAGCTGCCAATAATTCCGGCAACGTGGGTGCCGTGACCATGCGCATCAAAGTAAATGCTGGTCATGTTGCCATCATCAGAAACATTAACGGCATAATTCAGATTACTTTCGTCACCTAAAGTCGCCCAATCTCCGGACTGTTTAAACGGCGCTAACGCTTGCTCTTCACCAATATCACCGTCTTCGTCTGAGTCGATTACTACACGCCATCCATTAGATGTGGAATAAACAATCACATCGTAAAC
>JAPYTC010000029.1 GCA_029941685.1 Planctomycetota bacterium
GTTTACGTCAAGACGGCTTTGTTATTGATTTAACGCAAGCGATTTCAGATGTCCCGCAAATCACTGCACGTGGTTACGATTACAATTATTGGTGGGACTACGGTTCTCCAGAAATGCGTGAGAAAGAACTGTCGGTGCCCAAAGTAACTTTAAGTGACGATGGTATGCAGTTGGTTATATCAGGTATGAACCTTCAAGCAGGACGTTGTGTGCGCATGCAGTTGGCAGGCGCCGGTTTATTGCACGACGAATTTTCTTACACCATTAACCAACTCCCACAGGGCGAACGGTCATCGGCACGAGTGGCGAAATTGGTTAAGCCACCGGCCGAACGCACCGTCGCTGAAGAAGGGGATGGTTGGCTAACTACAACATGGGGCGACCCATTCGAGAACTGGACTGCCGAAGGTTGGAAATTGTGTTCGGCGACATTAGAACACTCAAATCCGAGATCGTTTGAAATTAATGTTGGCAATAGCGCGCTCGTAAATGTCGGGCCTAATGCCACGCACTTCACCTCTAAAGACTCTTATGGCGACGTCGAGTTCAGATTTAGTTTTATGTTGCCCGAAGGCGGTGACTCTGGTTTGTACATGATGTCACGTTACGAATTGCAACTGGTCGATGGCGACTCTTGCGGCGCAGTGATTGGTGCAAAAGATCCGCGTGCTAAGGCCTATAACGGGCCGGGCGAGTGGCACATCATGCGTGGACGTTTTCTCGCACCGCGCTTTGATGCTGATGGCAATAAGACACGCAATGCGCGCTTCGAAGACATCAGCATTGACTATGTCAGCATTATCGGAGCCGCCGAATGCACCCAAATAACGGGTGGTGCGGTCTCGCAGGTAGAGGTGGCATCCGCACCTATGTTCTTTCAGGCAACAGCGGGCACAGTGGCAATTGCTGATGTTCGTCTAAAACCGCTTGATTAAAATCTTTACAGCACCTAATTTAGTGGCAATGAAATACCTACTGACCTTGACCGTGGCCTTGTCTGCGGTGTCATGTTTCACTCCTCCCAAGAAAGCTTGTGATAAGCAAGTCATAGATTTATGGACTGGCGACGTCGCACAATTAGATCATTGGCAGATGGCGGGCCCCGGAGAATTCACGCATGATGGCAACACCGTATATGCGCAAGGCGGCATGGGATTGTATTGGTACAGCGCACGCGACTTCGAAAATTTCGACCTCGAACTTGAATGGCAAGTCACCGAGGTCACCAATAACTCAGGTGTATTTGTGCGTTTTCCTAATCCGGGCAATGACCCATGGGTCGCGGTAAACGAAGGCTACGAAATTCAGATTTGCGATACCGCGGGGCCGCAGCATAACACCGGTTCAGTGTATTCTTTTCAGGCGGCAACGCACATCCCAACTAAGGCGGTTGGCGAATGGAATCACTATCGCATCCAAGTCGTTGGTCATCAATACACTATTTTTATCAATGGCGAATTGGTCAACAGTTTCACAGGCGATCGTAGTGCGCGTGGTTTCATAGGCATGCAAAACCATGACGACGGCTCTCCTGTGCGGTACCGCAACATTCGCGTAACTGAAATTTAAGATGAACGAAAATCCACCTATCGGCCGCTTGTCGGTAATGATGTTTTTGCAGTATGCCATTTGGGGTGCTTGGCTGCCTTTGTTGTGGCCGTTTTTAACTGGGCACCGCGGAATGTCTCCAGAGCAGATTGGCAACATGTTTGCGGTCGGTGCACTTGGTGCGATTATCGCTCCATTCATCGCGGGTCAAATTGCCGATCGTTGGTTCGCCACTGAAAAGTTTTTGGCCTTGTCACACATTATTGGTGGCGTTTTGGTTTGGCAACTCGCAAGTATCGAGACTTACAGTAGCTTTTTAATGTTCTCGTTAATCTACTCAGTAGTTTATTCGCCTACCTTGCCGCTAACGAATTCATTAGCTTTTCATCATCTGGATGACATCGACAAAGACTTCGGACGTGTCCGTGTGTGGGGCACCGTTGGCTGGATCGCTGTGGGTATCGCAATCGGCCAATGGCTAATGTATATGCATGCTGATAATCCAACTGCAGGTATGGCTGATGCCTTCCGCTTGTCGGGGTTATTGGGTGTCGCGATGGGTGTTTATTGTTTGACGCTACCGAATACTCCGCCAGCCGAAACTGAAACGCAAAACGCTACTGGGCGCGCGCTTGGTGAAATTCAACGTCAACCGTTAATAACTTTGTTTTTGCTCGCAGTGCCAGTAAGTTGTATTCACCAGTTCTATTTCGTGCACACTGCTGGTTTCTTAGGTGGACTGCAAGAGCAAGCTAGTGGCTTTATTGACATGGTTAATACAGTTGTCGGTGTGGGTGGTGGTGGGCTGATGACCATCGGTCAGATGTCTGAGATTGTGGTGTTGACCATGATGCCGTTGTTCGCCTCTAAGTTGTCACGTAAACATTTGCTTGGGCTCGGCCTAATTGCTTATGCCGTGCGCATGGCGCTATTCGCTAATTACGAAGTCGTTGGCATTGGCGGAGTAATGATCGGCGTAGCGATGCACGGCTTTGCATTCGGCTGTTTTATCTTTGTTGCCTTTATGGTGGTTGATGAAAACACCTCAAGCGACGTGCGCGCTTCAGCGCAGTCATTGTTTAATTTAGTGATTATTGGCATCGGCACCATTGTTGGTTCTAAAATTGCGACATCAGCAGCCACTTGGTCGACGCACGATGGCGAGCTATCCTTTTACCAATTGTTCAGCTACCCCATGTGGGCGTCAATCGCCTGTCTAGCGATATTATTGGTCTTTTACCCTAATAGAAAAAAACTCTCTTAATGAAATCCTTAGCAATCGGATTCGTCGGAGCTGGTTTCAACACCAACTTTCACATTCAATCACTCGTCGAAGTTCGCAACTGTCATGTTGCCGGAGTAACTTCGCGCACTATGGCATCCGCAGAGAAATCAGCGGCTTATGCTAACGAACTAAAACTCGGGCCAGCCGTCGCCTTCGAAGACCTCGAAGTAATGGCAGCTGATCCAAGTATCGAAGCCATCTGGATTAACTCGCCTAATGATTCGCGCATCGCTGTTATGGAAGCAATCGCCGCCGGTAACGCTAAGCGTGCTATACCCTTGCTTGGCGTGGCTTGTGAAAAGCCATTGGCGCGTAACTTACAGGAAGCACGCCGCGTAGTTGAAATCATGGAAAACGCAGGCATCCCGACGGGCTATCTCGAAAACCAAGTATTTGCGCCATCAGTAGTGCGTGGTAAAGATGTCATCTGGCGCCGAGCTGTAGCTACAACCGGGCGTCCATATTTGGCGCGTGCTGCCGAAGAACATTGTGGTCCACATAGTCCCTGGTTCTGGGATGGCGAGCAGCAAGGTGGCGGGGTAATGAACGACATGATGTGTCACAGTGTCGAGACCGCACGTTTTTTACTTACGGCACCAGGTGCACCACGTAATTCAATTAAACCGATTTCAGTTAACGCGCAGATTGCTTCATTGAAGTGGACCCGCCCTGAATACGTACAGCAACTTAAAGATACGCACGGCGAGCAGATTGATTACGCCAAGAAGCCGTCCGAAGATTTTGCACGTTGTACGGTTACCTACAAAGATGAAGATGGCAATACTCTGATTTCAGAGGCCACGACTTCGTGGTCTTTTGTCGGCGCGGGTTTGCGTCTAAGTTTCGAATTACTCGGACCGGAATATTCGATGCGCTCGAACAGCCTCGAAACCGGACTCGAAGTATTTTTCTCGCGCAAGGTTACGGGTAGCGAGGGCGAAGACTTAGTCGAAAAGCAAAACGCCGAGCAAGGTGTCATGCCGATCGTGCCCGAAGAAGCGTCGACCTATGGTTACGCCGCTGAAAACCGCCACATGGTCGAATGTTTCTTAGAAGGGCGCACCCCCGATTTGACTTTTGAAGACGGTGAAGCAGTAGTTCGCATATTAATGGCGGCATATCGCTCGGCGCAACTCGAACGCTCGGTAGATCCTTACGATGACGACCTCATCGAATTCAGCCCATTAGTCGCACAAGGCAAATGGCGTCCTTAAGAGCGATTGCTTTTGTTGCTCTGACGCTGCTTGTTGCGTCATGCAGTCAGCCACATGGTGATTCGACAGCCACATTAAACGCTGGGCCTATGCTTGGCGACATCACCTCCTCAAGCGTGAAGGTTTGGGCAGCTGCCGACATCCCTTTGCGTTTTCATATCGAATTAAAGGCCGAAGGTGGCGAATGGCATCAAGCCGAAAATAATCCGCTGCTCGTTTTGGCGAACAGTGATAATCCTCGTGGCAGCTGCCAAATTAATGGCTTGTTGCCAGATACCGAATACCAATATCGTTTAATCGCTAGTGACGGTGTGGTCGCCGCAAAATCGTCACAAAAGTTTCGCACTACTGGCGCTGACAAATACCGTTTGGCCTTTGGCTCATGCGCTGGCGATTGGGGACCCGATCCTTCACAATCTATTTTTAAGACTATTGCCGAGCAGCATCCACAGTGGTTTTTATGGATGGGCGACAATATTTATTACAGTCGTGTTCGCGAAGAATGGAACGATATTGACATGATGCGCGAGCGCTGGGCAATGCAACGCTCATTGCCTCATTTGCAGCAGTTGCTTAGTTCAACGGCCCATGCTTCAACTTGGGACGACCACGATTACGGTCCGAATAATTCTGATAAAACATATTTTTTGCGTGACGAATCCTACGAGTTATATAAAAGTTATTGGCCGAACCCATATTTCGGAAGCGACGATGATGGAGTTTATTTTAGCTTGCACTTAAATGGCGTCGATGTGTTCATGCTTGACACTCGCTTTCACCGTCAGCCTAATAACTCGTCAGTGCCGAATAAAGAATTACTCGGCGAGCAGCAATGGCGTTGGCTACTGCGCGAGCTGAGTGCCAGTCGTGCACCATTTAAATTAATCGTTTCGGGGATGCAGTTGCTAGCCGAGTATCATAAGTACGAGTCTTGGTCGATGTTCAACAGCGAAAAGCAACGCTTGCTGAACTACCTCGTTGATAATAATATCGATGGAGTGGTCTTGCTCAGTGGCGACCGCCATATCGGCGAAATTCTTCGCGATGACGACGTCTTAGGATATCCATTAGTTGAATTTACGGCATCGCCGCTAGCTGCTGGCGTTGGCAGCAGTACTGACGACTCGTTGGTCAAGCGTCGGGTGGCACAGAGTGAAATTACCGCCGAGCATTTCGGCATCCTCGATTTCGATTTTAGTGGCGTTGACCCCACGCTTATCTACTCGGCGATGGGGCAACACGGCGAACAATTGGGCCTTAGCTACACTTTGCATGCATCGCAGCTAAAGTCACAGCAATAGTAATTGCTTAAAACACCGCGCAGCGCGAAACTGTGCTCATGATACTTGCATTACTACTTAATTTGTGCGCTCTGCAATCAGGAGGTGACTTTAGCTACGCCGAAATCGTCGATGACAATGCCGATATTTATGCCTTTTACGATGTAAAGGCAGCTGTGGTTTTTACAGCAGCTAAAGGGGTACCGGTTAAGGTGGTCGCCGAAATGTATCCGTGGTCGAAAGTTCAAATCCCTGGTGGCTATGATTTGTGGGTTTATAAATCACTTGCCACCCTCAATGCCGAAACCGGAATCTATCACGTTGATGGTTCACGCACTCGTTCGCGTCCAAAGCCTTCTACAGGATCTGATTCGCATTCGCTTGGTGTGTTTCCGCGCGAGGCCGGTTTGGTGCCATTAGTCGTCAAAGAAGAATGGATAAAAGTGCGTGCTCCAGAGTCTATGGCCGCGTGGATCTTGTCGTCCAAGATTAAGAAAACAGATGCCGATTTAAGTGACGCTTGGCAGAAGCATGTCACACAACGACAAGCCGTTTCGGTGGTAGAGGTCGTAGTGGTTGAAGAAGTAGTAGAAGAGGTCAGCGCCGATACTGATGAAAGCGAAGAGGCTATTGTCGAAGAGGTTGTTGCCCCGACACTCGAGAGCTTTGATGAGAGTGAAATTGCGATTAACCCTAACGCATACTTCTTAGTAGCAATTCCGCAGCTCGAAGAACTCGGCGACAGCGTTGTCGTAGATTACAACGCCTACGATTTTGATTTAGTATCGTTGCTCGAAACGCAATTGTCATACGTACTGTGGCACACCAACGACGGTGAGCATGTTGCTAGTGCCCGCGGCGCACTTGCTAAGCTCGATGGCATGCGCAGTTATTACTTGTCGCGTATCAACAATGAGATTATTGACACACCATTGGCGCAGCAGGGTAGGTTAAATCCCGAGTTACGTAAGTTGCGCGACCGTGCAATGTTCTCGCGTGATACATCCGAAGGCACCCCCGACATTATCGTTGGCTGGATTGAATTTAAACCTCGTGCTCAATCAACATATCCCTTTGCAATCTCGCGAGCAAAAAGCAACTACCTAGTGCAGTCATTCGATTCGCATTACAAATTGCGCGACTTTGCGAATCGTCAAGTAATCGCACGGGGTACTTGGCGTAGCACTCAAGGCGCGAACAGTCAGCCGCTGTTTGCGATTAGCGAGTTAAGGATTATGCCATCGAATAAAAAATAAGTGAGTCCAGTAGCCGTTACTGTATGCGCTTTACTGGCGTATTTTTTAGCTTACCGTTTTTATAGTAAATGGTTGGCGACCAAAGTGTTTTGCATAGATGCGGCGGCGATAACTCCGGCGCATAGCCAGCAAGACGGCATTGATTTCGTGCCCACTCGACCCCAAGTGTTGTTTGGTCACCATTATGCTTCGATTGCCGGTTTAGCGCCCATGTTGGGCCCAGCAGTAGCTGTTTTTTGGGGATGGCTTCCAGCGCTACTATGGTTGGTGTGCGGCTCAATTTTTATCGGATGCGTGCACGATTTTGCGGCGCTAATTCTCTCTGCTCGTCATCAAGGGAAGTCCATTGGCGCACTCTGCGAAGACATCCTCGGCAAGCGCGCCAAGTTATTATTCTTGTTGCTGATCACTTTTGGTGTGTCACTAGCGATGGGCGTTTTCGTCTATATTATTTCGCTACTGTTCACCTGGGGCTCAGATTTCGAACCGCAACAACTTAGCGCAAGTACCACCAGCTTCCCCGAGGTGGTCATGCCGTCTATCGGGTTGATTTTAGTAGCGCTAGTTTGCGGCTGGCTTCTTAAGCGCAAACAGGCATCATTGTTATGGGTAACCGTGGGTGGATTCAGCGCTTTGCTCGCATTGATTGCGGTGGCTTACAATATTCCCACGATGGGCTTGCCGCAACATTTGTGGCCATCCACCACGCTCTGGATATGGCTACTGATGGCTTATGCCTTTGCCGCAAGTGTGATGCCGGTGTGGTTGTTATTACAGGCACGCGATTTCCTTAATTCGCTGTTGTTGGTTCTCGGCTTGGTCTTAATGTATTGCGGTTTCTTTCTGCAAAATCCAAGCTTCGATGCTCCGGCTTTTAATGCTAATCCTGACGGAGCGCCGCCACTGTTGCCATTTGTGTTCATAACTATTGCCTGCGGTGCTGCCAGTGGCTTTCATTCTTTAGTGGCCAGCGGTACAACTGCACGTCAGCTCGATAACGAGACTCATGCGCGGCCGATTGCCTACGGTGGCATGATCGCCGAATCATTGCTGGGTTTAATCGCAGTGTTGGCTTGTACAACAACTCTTGGTAGCAGTACTGCATGGGCCAAGCTTTATGTGAACTGGTCGGCAGTCGCGGATAGTCTCGCTGCAAAACTTGGGGTGTTCATTCACGGTTCGGCATCGTTCATCGCTTACCTTGGGGTGCCGTCCGAATTGGCGGTTACTTTGGTCGCTATGGTGGTGGTGTCATTTGCTTTAACTACACTCGATTCAGCGACACGATTGTTGCGCTTCAATCTTGAAGAGCTTGGGCTGAAAAATCGCTTCTTCGCCACCGCCGTGGCTTGTGCATTCATTTGCTTTTTCGCCTTCTACGAAATCGACGGCAAAGCAGCCGGGCTTACCTTATGGACTCTGTTTGGTGCCACCAATCAACTAATCGCTGGCCTAGCTTTGTTAACGGCCACGGCATATCTAAAGCAACGAGGACGAACCATTTGGCCATTGGCTATTCCGGCGGTGTTTATGATTGTCATGACCATGTTTGGTCTAAGTGTAAAGTTAATACACTTCGCCGAACAACAACAATGGTTGCTCTTTTGTTTAGCGATGGTGTTAATGATTATTGGTGTCGCAGTATCATTCACCACAGGTAGCGCAATGCGCAAATCTGCATCTAGAGACGTCTAACTTTTAACTGGATACGCAGCTACAACCTTGGCACGTAGTTGCTCGAAGCTACCGTCGCCAATCGCCGTGCGGATGCGCGCCATCAGCTTGATTAAGTAATGCAAGTTATGGTGTGCCAACATCGATGCCGCAACTATTTCGCGCTCTTTTAAAGCGGCGCGTAACATGCCGCGAGGCATTTTTGTTGAACATGCATCACATTCGCAGCCTTCCATTAAAGGGCGGGTATCGTCGGCAAAACGCGCATTGTGAATATGCTGCATTCCTTCGTCTGTCATAAACGAACCGTAGCGTCCGGAGCGAGTTGGATAAACGCAATCAAAAATGTCCACGCCACGCGCAACCGATTCAACTAAATCAAGCGGGGTGCCAACACCCATTAAATACCGCACTTTGTCTTGAGGTAGCAAGCCAGTAGAGAAGCGGACGCCGTCCATCATAGCTTGGTGACCTTCGCCAACCGAAACTCCGCCGACGGCGTAACCGTCGAAGTCTAATTCGATTAACTTGCTTGCACACTCTTGGCGTAAATCTTGAAAGACTCCGCCTTGTACGATGCCGAATTGAGCTTGGCCGCTACTGGCTCCGCCTCGGTGTTGGTGCATCTCACGCTGAATTCGCGCCCAATTAATCGTGCGCTTGACCGCGAGTGCAACAGAATCACGGTCGCGCGGGTCGGAAGGGCATTCGTCGAGTAACATCGCGATGTCGGGACCGAGCGCTTGTTGAACTTCGAAGGCGACTTTAGGCGTCCAATCGACATAGGAGCCGTCGACAGGGTGGCGCATCGTGACACCTTTATCCGTTACTTTTGAAGTGGCTAACGAGAAAGCCTGGAATCCACCTGAGTCGGTGAGAATCGGGCCATCCCATGCCATTGCTTTATGTAGCCCACCTAGTTTGGTGATAAGCTCGGTGCCAGGACGCGCGAATAAATGAAAGCTGTTAGCCAACATCATTTCTACGCCCATTGGTTTTAAAGTTTGCGGCCATGGTCCACGCATAATGCCACGTGTCGCTACCGGCATAAATTGCGGAGTCGAAACATCACCGTGTGGGGTATGCAGAGTTCCGAGTCGTGGCGATGAGGCCTCGCCCTGATGTAAACTAAACTTAAAGCTCATGGGTTAAACAATTCGGCAGTCAAAACTTCGACATTAGCACCAGGGTAGTAGTGCTGCAAAATAGTCGCATAGTCTAATCCGCGTTTGGCTTTGCGCATTGCTCCATCTTGACAAAATCCGATGCCATGACCATAGCCCGAGCCAGTAACAGTGATTGAACCATCACGGTTGATGATTAACTCGTGCCAAATCATCGACGGCAACCCAAGTCGCGCGCGCACGAATTCTCCGGTTAAATCGTGATGGCCTTTTTCGCCCTGTAAGCGCATGTTTAGCCGACGCTGAAATTGATCTTTGTTTACCGTGTTAAGCGCTAACAAAGTGTCGCCGATTTTAAATTCTGCGCTGAGCTTGTCGAGGCGCGATACCGGCACAGTGCGCTGCCAACGTTGATAGATATCCGCGCATTGACTATCAGGGCTTCCGGCTAATGCTGCAAGTGGTCGCTTACTAAATTCGGCTTCGAAAGCATTTGCAGTGCCGCCGCCGCAATTGCGATGGAAATAGCTCGGCAAAACCACATCGTTTTCGCTCAGCACCAAGCCCGCAGTAGCATGGACGGCATCTATAGCTTGTTGAGTATTGTGATCGCTTCCTTTGTAAACCTGGTCACGCGAATCGCCACGTAATGTTTTTCCTTGCTGTATTTTAAATATCGCATAAGTGCGCGCAGCAATAGCTTGTGATTGGAGAGCCGCACTAATGCCTGGAGTTTGCGACGGCAATTCGCCACAGATAACGCCGAGCACATAATCTTCAAGCTCAAGTCGTAAGTATAGGTTTAATATGTGACATTGGTCTAGTTTGTTGCGCTCAACTTCGATGATGAGCTCACCAGGATAACTAAAATAATTTAGACGCAATGACTTGTCGCCTTGGCAGCGCAAATACACATGGTCACGGTTAGCAGCATAGGGTCCGAATTTAGGGCCGGTGATATCACATCGTAAGTCGCCACGAAAATTATCGCGCTCGATTAACACCTCGTCGTTGGATGAGTCTATGAGCTGCCAACGCCCGGAGATTTCTAGTGGTATAGACCCGTTGCGTGAAATTGACTGTAGCTTAACGGTAACCATTGGGTTGACCACGTTAGGTATAGGCGGGGCAACCGTAAATACTTGCGCGAGCAAAATAATCAGCACGCTGAAAATAGCAACAAAACTTAAAGATAGTTTTTTACTCATCGGCGCTAGGAAAACCTAAAGCAGATTTTCCGGCATCTGTGATGACGCGACCTTGTGGCGTGCGCTGCATGAAGCCTTGTTGAATTAACCAAGGCTCGATTACTTCGGCGAGAGTGTCTTCGGTTTCGTTGGCAGCAACGCCGAGGTTTTTTAAACCCAATGGACGCGATCCTTCTGCCCGGGCAAGCGCATTTAGAACCTTGCGGTCACTTTCTTCAAGACCATTGTCGTCGATGTTTAGCATCGCCAAAGTTCGCTCGCAACAGAGGCGATGAATGGTTCCTGAGTAGTCAATCTGTGCTAAGTCGCGAGCGCGTCGCAATAGGCGGTTGGCAATGCGCGGTGTTCCGCGTGAGAATCTCGCTAGAGTCAAAGCCGCGTCATCATCGAGTTTGACATTCAACAGTCTGGCCGATCGCGCTAATATCTGACAAATCGATTCGATGTCATAGGGCTGAAAGGAAAGTCGGTGTCCGAACCGGGAGCGGAATGGAGGACTGAGTAGCGCTTCGCGAGTGGTCGCACCTACCAAAGTGAAGGGCTGAATATCGAGCTTCAGCAATCGCGCATGCTCGCCGCTGTCGAAAGTCCATTCAATTTGGAAGCGATCCATGGCACCATAGAGGTATTCTTCAATTTCGATGCTCATGCGATGGATTTCGTCAATAAATAGAATAGAGCCGGCGGTGAGTTGGCTGAGAATTCCGACTAAATCTTTGGCGCGATTTAACGCTGGGCCAGAAATAATTTTTAATGGGCGGTCAAGCTCGTTGCCCAAAGCCAAGGCTAAGGATGTTTTGCCGAGACCAGGCTGGCCCGTAAAGAGTAAGTGCTCAAGGACCTCATCGCGCTGTTGACATGCGGAAATCATGAGTTTTAAAGGGCTTAGAAGCTCTTTTTGTCCTAGGAAATCGCTGAAATCTCTTGGGCTTAAGGTGCGTTCGTATTCACTCTCAGTAGTTGCAGCGGCACCAGGCGAGAAGGATGATTCTGTAGGCATGCCTAGATTCTGACGCTTCGCTGTGCGGATTTCTACCACCGCTGTGCGAAAACGCACGAAATGCCTCGAAAAATTAAGTTAAGTGCCTTTATTTACTAGTCACGAGGCAGAAAACATGGCATGATAATTGCCCTAAGAAGCTAAACCTCCTTAGGCAAAACCATAACAACGATGAATCCAAGTCAAATAACTAAAGTCTTGGCGGTTGCAGTAGTTGCTTCCGCTCTTTCATGCTTCAACACCGACCAAGTAAAGGGCGGTTCCGGGTCAGCAAATGCACCCGTAATGGCATTAACAGAAGTCACAAATGGCTTCGGTCGTATTCTTCCTTATGTGATCCCAGTTACGGATCCGGCAACAGGGGGTCCCACTGCGCAGCTTATTGAAATTCGTTCACTCGATGACTTATACAATAACCCGTCAACGGATCTAAACCCAATCTTGCCACCGGCAGCTTGGCCAGTTGCAGCGATTAACCCAGCGAACGCCACAGGCAATCACTTTGTGGTTGTGAGCTTTACAGGCGACATCGACGAAACATCCGTTCTCGACCCAACAGCTTCGGGCCTGGCCAACAATGGCCTGACGGGTTCGATTACTGTTACGGCATACGACAGGACCACCGGTGAAAGCACTCCAGTAGCGGGCCGCGCTTTCATTAACGGCATTACTTACTTTGGTGCCGGCCCTAGTCGCGAGCGTTGGGTATCCAAGGCTGGTTCATCAGTAGTTACAGCAACAACATTTGATCGCGGTGGTGTAGAGGTCACTCCGGGTGTTGGATTCCCTGGTACTTCAGACGTTGCGAGTGGCGTGCCCAATGGTTCATTCGCGAGTGCTGGTAATTACATCGCAAAGAATACTTTCATGTTTGTTGCTGATACAGACGATGATCTCAGCACCTACGAAACTTTCCCTGCTGACAAATCCTTGCGTGTTGTGATTAAGGGGACTGAGCTTGGTCAAATCGAAGGTGGTGTGCGTTCTTCACGCGGTTTCTACCTTCAAAATGGTGGTGTTGCCACTTCAGCTATCGCCGGTGATGATGGTGGCTCTCCGAAACCTTTGCTTGACGGCCCTAGCGGTCGCATCGTAACGAGTCCTCAAGACCTCGATATCGACGTCGCATGTGACGAAGATATCTACTGGTCAATGGACGAAGCTTGTCAGCCACACACAATGGGGCCTATTCCAAGCGCATTCCCGCCGTCATTATCTAACGAGTTTTCAGTTGAGTTTTACCCGCAGGTTTTACCCGGAGAGCCACTGCCAGGTACTACGATTTCCTTGGCCTATACCGTAAGCCCAGTAAGCCCGTTCAACTTCACTGAATTCGTGATTAGCCCAGTCGTGCCGTTCCCTGGTCAAGATCCTTTAGGTGCACAGTCAACAGCTGAGGTTGTTTATTGGCACAAGTCTGCCGAAGACTTGTTCGGTAACAAAGATAGCGCATCACCCGATAGCTCTTTAGTCTCTTTCGTTGTAGGCTCTGATTGTCCTGGTTTGGTAAACGCGCCAGTTATGCCTGGTGCATTGATGATTGCTTCGAACGAAGGCATGAAGGTTCTCGACCTCGACGGTTTCGGCCAAGGTACGGGTGATCCAACTCACGACTATTTGCGCACCGAATACAACGTAGAGTTTGACCTCACTTACGGTAACATTCCAGAGTCTGGCGATATTTCTAAGTTTCCTTTCAACCCAAACCTCGAGGTGCAGGGCATCTTTCCACCACTGACTGCCGCCACCACAACACTAGCGGGTGGTTCTCGTGGTGTGTTTACTCTTACACAGAACACTTCATTAAGCACCGCGTTGACTTCCCACACAACTATGGGGTCCATATCCGACGTCATGGTGGGGCATCCACTTGACTTGGCATACAACAACTTCGAGTGTATTTCAGGTGGTCAAAACAATTGTACAAGCTTAGCGTTTCAAACGATTCCGGGTAGCACCGTTGGTGGCCGCGGCAATAACATTTCAAATGCTCCGCATCCCAACCCGCCACGTCTAGAATTGTCACCATCTTGTTACTCACCACTGATTCAGGCAGAAGAGCCAACGATGATGGGACTAACAAGTACTTTGGCTCCAGGTAACGCTTTTGGTAACCCGGCAACCGGGCAAGCTCCATCAGGTTTGTTGACCGAGTCAATGAGTTACGGTGGCTTCTGGGGACCAGCTCCAACGCAGACCACATGTCCAACTTTCGTGTTGCGTCAGCAAATTGGTCACTTCTTATTCTTGCTTGACGAAACTAACTCAGAAATCGTTGTGCTTAATTCAAACCGGATGTCGATTATTAAGCGCGTGCCGGTAGTCAGCCCACGCGACTTGGCGATCTCACCCGATCTAAACATCCTTGCTGTTTCAAACAACAGTGCTTCAA
>JAPYTC010000030.1 GCA_029941685.1 Planctomycetota bacterium
ACACGCGTACTACGGTCGAATCGCGTAAAGTGCGTTTGGCGGCGGCTCTTAACCATTTAAACGCCGATGTGATTGCTCTAGAAGAAGTAGAGAATCGTGGTGTGCTCGAAGATTTTAATAAGCGTTACTTGAAAGGCCTTGGTTATGAAGTGGTGCTGTTTGAGGGTAACGACACTCGCGGCATTGATAATGCTTTGTTGACCCGCTTGCCGATTAATGCGGTAACTTCATACCGCCATTGCGATTATGTCGACGCGAAAGGGGTTACCCGTCGCTTTGGGCGCGACCTGTTGCGGGTGAGCATTGGAGGCGAGTTTAATGCTGATGTGTATGTCGTGCATTTTAAATCGCAGCATGGTGATGAAAAATCTGATGTAAAGCGTGAGGCCGAAGCATTGAAGGCTTTGTCAATTATTCAAGACGAATTAGATGCAGATCCTAATTATCGGGCAGTGATTGCTGGCGATTTTAATGAAGTACTAGAGATGGATGAGTCGAAGAAACAGTTGTCGGTGAAGTTTTTCATTGATGCAGGCTTGGTTGACGCTTGCGCCGGTACGGATAAGTACACATACAATAAAAAGCCTTACTTGTCGCGCATTGATTTTGCGTTGGTGACTAAAGGGTTGGCAGTCGATATGACTAGGGGGGCGGTGATAGATGATGTCCCGGGTGTAAATCTAGAGTGCGCGTCCGATCACTACCCAGTTTTGGTTGAGTTTGCTGTTGCGGCCAGTGGTGAAGATAGCCTTTAGGTTGGCATCTTCTGTAGGGCAGAACTATTTGTTGCGCTAGTCTTTGGCCCTTACTAAACCAAATCCCCCGGACGCACCCCGTCATCCGCACGTGGATCTCTCTGGTGGCTGCCGTCATTATTTGGCAAATCAACTCCTGCTGAAACCATCGCGGTGTAAGTAGCCAAGCAAACTACATTCGCTAAATTCAATGAACGGATGCGCTTGTCAATTGGGATGTAAACCCGCTGCTCAGGATATTCATTCATTATCTCGGCAGGTAAGCCCTTAGTCTCAGATCCAAAAACCAAAATCGAATCTTCAGCGAACTGCGTTTCGAATAACGATTTGCCACCACGTGCGGATAACAGATGAATGCGTTGGTGAATGGGTCGATCGGAACCATCCGCTAACTTGCTCAAACATGCATCCCAATTATCGTGCACAGATAACTCAACCATCGCCCAGTAATCTAAACCGGCGCGTTTCAAATACTTGTCTTCCAAAGAAAAGCCTAGTGGCTTTACAAAATGCAACGGTACCTGCAAACCTGCCGACAATCTTGCCGCGCACCCACTGTTATGCGGAATTTCGGGGTTGACTAAGACGATATCCATTGTGCGAATTGTTGTAGAGACATTTCGATTTGTTTCACATCTAAATGATAATGTAAACCAGATTCGGCGTAGGCTGCGCAATTCGATTCGGCGGTCACCTCAAGTAACGGCGCGATATCAGAAAACTTATCGGCATCTTTAAACAGCCAGCCCGCGAACACAAATGGCAGATTCGTCAAGCGATACCATTCGTCGCCTAAATCAATCACCGTCCAGTCTGCATACTTGGCAACCGCATCTAGGGCCGGATCGCCAATTATCTGTACTGCATCAACTCCAGCTTCAGTATCAAAGGCGTCACCTTCAACGTCAACCATTACCGCATCAACTTTATTTTGCGCCAACACAATGCCAGCCAACGCGCGACCAGTGTGCGAATTGGGATCTGCTGCCCAACGTTTAACGCCATTCAACGAATTACAACCTGGGCGCAACATCAGCAACACCGACTTAATTGAACCGATAGACGCGACAACTGGGCCGTCTGCCCATAAAAACAAATCACTGTCGCCCAAACTAAGTACCGACGAAGCTAGCGCGCAATCAAGGCGATTACTTGCTAACATTTCAGCCAACTGCGCTGGCGGGGCGACGACCAACTCAATATCGTCGCGTCCTGCTAAACCTGCGGTTAAGGGTTGCGCCACTTGATACGGAACGGTGCCTATACGGAACATTTCTCAAACATATCGCGCTCATCACTATAATCGGCAATTACCTCATAAAGCGTATTACGCTCAACAGGACGCCGGCCGGCTTCGCGAATGAGTTGATGAATATCTGCTCGCGTAAGTTCTTGTGGCGTGGCAGCACCGGCTTCGTGATAGACTTTTTCTTGCGAAACGGTACCGTCTAAATCGTCGGCACCCATCGTGAGCGCAGCTTGTGCGACCTCGATACCGAGCATAATCCAGTAAGCTTTAATGTGCGGGATATTATCTAAAAACAAACGTCCAATCGCAATTGAACGCAATCGCTCAGTGGCGCTTGGCTTTTCTATATGTGCGAGCTTAGTGTTGTCAGGATGAAACGCCAACGGAATGAAAGTTTGGAAGCCACCCGTTTCATCTTGCAAGTCGCGCAATTGATTTAAATGATCAACTCGCTCTTCGATAGTTTCAATCATGCCGTACATCATGGTGCAATTAGTTTTGAAACCATGATTGTGAATCTGTTTCGCCAACTTCACCCAATTATCAGAGCTAAGTTTACGCGGATACAATTCTTTGTGTACACGTTCAGCAAAAATCTCAGCGCCACCACCGGGCATTGAATCTAAACCGGCTTCGCGCAGTTCGTCGAGTACTTCATTAACTGGCTTCTTGGCCAAACGCACAATTTCGTCGATTTCGACCATGGTAAAGGCCTTTACATGAATGCCAGGGCGTCCACGTTTTGCTGCGCGAAGTATATCTAGAAAATAATCGTAGCCTAACGCCGGCCACACACCAGCAACCATGTGCACCTCAGTAGCCTCAGGATTGGCACTGCGCAACGCTTCTTCGACTTGCTCGGGTGACATGCAATAAGCGCCGTCATCGCCTGGACGGCGTTGGAATGCGCAGAAATCACAGAACTGATTGCAGTAATTCGTGTAATTAACGTGGGTATTAACGTTGTAAAAACACACATCGCCGTGCATCTGTTCGCGGACGTGATTAGCGAGTAAGCCCAGCAAAGTGACATCGGCAGTTTTGTACATCGCGACACCATCTTCGAAGCTGAGGCGTTCACCGGCCATGACTTTAGTCGGTAGGCCCGCGAGCCCGGCGACTGCAGCACGTTGTTCGAGATGGTTGATAGGGATGTCCACTACAGACAGTTTAACTTCGCGGCGTTAGAATTTGGCACATGCCACTCGATCTACACCAAGCCGCTGTCAAGTTAGGAGTTTCTCCTGCTACGGTTCAGCGATGGGCCCGTCAAGGGCGCTTGGGCTTGCAGCGTCCGAGCGGCGATTTTTTGTTTGAAGATCGTGAGCTGGAGCAGTGGGCGCGTAATCAAGGGCTGAAGATTCGTAACAAATTAAAGAAGCCGCAAAATGTGCGTGCTTTGCAAGATAAGCCGCTGTCGGCGGCGTTGGCCAAGGGTGCGATTTTGCACGCGGTACCGGGGCATACTCCGGGCGAAGTACTGTCGACTTTGGTTGAGTTGTCTCCAGTCACCGAAGACCGTGACCGCACCGATTTGTTGCAACAACTTGTTGCGCGCGAATCGCTAGCTTCGACTGGGTTGTCAGCCGGTATTGCCTTACCGCACCCGCGCAAGCCAAGTAATGATTTTACCGATATGCCGATCGTGGTGATTGCTATGCTCGAAAACCCGGTTGATTGGTTATCGCTCGACGGCGAAATGGTGCACACTGCGATTATGCTGCTGAGTCCGACTCCGCAAGAGCATCTACAAGTGCTGTCACGCTTGGCTTTGGTATTGCGCAATGATCAAGTGGTCGCTGCTTTAAAAGAACGCAACACTGCGACGGATATCTTTAACTTAATCGATTCTCTCGAACCATCTTCTAATGGCTAGAGCCAACGTCTTTCATACTCGTGGCGCCCGCAGCGAACCATGGCAGTTAGGTGGCGCGGCATTGCTGGTAGGGCTGGCGGCTTCGGTTGTGGCGATGATGTTGCGCGGTGGCGTACATTTTTTGTTTGAGTTATCGAGCGAACTGCGCACCCATTGGTGGGGGATGCTGTTACTTCCTGCAGCCGGTGCAATGTTGGGAGTGTTTATCATCCGAGTTTTATTCCGCGAACCAGGCGGTCATGGTGTGCCTTCGGTTCTTGAAGCGGTGACGCGCAAGGGCGGGCATATGCGCCGGCGTTCGATTATAAGTCGTTTGCTCGGCACATTGAGCAACGTATCAGCGGGTGGTTCGGCGGGTCTCGAGGGCCCGATTGTTTATTCGGCGGCGGCGGTCGGCTCGTCACTCGCCGACATCATGCGCATGGCCGAACGTCAACGCGTGTTGCTATTAGCATGCGGAGTTGCCGGTGGTATTGGTGCGATTTTCAACTCGCCGCTTACAGGCATGATTTTCGCCATGGAAGTCGTCCTTGCCGAATGGACGCTTGGTGCTTTGTTGCCGATTGCGATTTCGGCGACCGTCGCCACCGAGTTTACGCGCATTTTCTTTAGCGTGCCCGAACCGTTGCGTGCGGTGAGTTCAGAGACCGGTCATTCTTACGACTTGTTTGCCTTCGGCGCATTGGGATTGCTCGCAGGATTGTTGTCCGTAGCATTGGTGGTGTTGATTTTCCGCACCGAAGTTATCACTCGTAAATGGAAAAAAGGCTTTGCTACTTCTAACCTCGGGGTGATAGCCGGAATCGCTGGTCTTGGCGTTGGAGCTATCGGTATTTTTGTGCCCGAAGCTATCGGCGAAGGTTATGGCACCATTGCCAACATCCTTCAAGGACACACCGAGTTTGGGTTTACGTTAATTATCCTACTGGTCGCCAAATTACTAGCCACGGCTTTAACGCTAGGTTCAAATGCGCCCGGCGGCATTTTCGCACCTTCGCTGTTACTCGGTGCAATTCTCGGATACGGCTTTGGAGGCCTTCTGCAAGTGTTATTTCCCGATGTAGCATTCGCCTCGCCGTCCTTCTTTGCTGTTGCTGCGATGGCAGGTTTAGTCGCTGGTTCGATGCAAGCCCCATTCACTGGCATCATGCTCGCCTTAGAATCCACGGGCTCTTGGGAAGGCACCTTGCCGCTGATTACCGTGTCAGTCTTATCGGTGCTAGTGTCACGCACATTTTTGCGTCACTCGTTTTACACCTGGGAACTCGCCGAGCGCGGTGAGTTGATGCGCCCTGGTTCTGATCGACGAATTTTGTCAGAGATGCAAGTCGGCGAAATGCTCGACGACGATTTTATTTCTATAACATCTGGCAGTACGCTCGATGATCTAACTCGCGAGTTGCCGAATACTTCGCGTAATCAATTTGCTGTAGTAGACGAAAGCGGACGCTTTTTAGGTATGTTGTCAGTCACATCGTTGCGTGGAGTAATTTTCGACGAGATGGTGCGCAAAATTACACCAGTAGACACAGTGATGGATGTACTTGTGCCCACGCTAAAAAACGACAGCTCGTTGCTTGACGCCACTGAAGTGTTTGAGGACAGTGGTGCATGGGTGCTGCCAGTAGTCGATCCCGAAGGTATTTTCTTGGGCACGGTTTCGAAGTCGACGCTGTTCGACCGTTATCGCAGCGAGTTAATCGTGCAAACTGCCGACCATTTAGAGTAATTTCTAAAGTAGGGCGTAAGCCTGATTGCGCTGGCGTGGAGTGAACCCAGCCTGAGTAATGTGTTTTTCGATTTCGCTAACGTCTACTAACTCGAAGCACCCTGCTGCGGACACCACGTTTTCTTCGAGCATCACCGAACCAAAATCGTTACAGCCAATGCGTAACGCTAATTGCGCGGCATCTGCGCCTTGAGTGACAAAGCTCGCTTGAATGTTATCGAAGTTGTCTAAGTAAATTCGCGAGATGCAAGTCATGCGAAAGTATTCAGCGTGCGAAGCTTTACTCCAACCACTAGCCAGCAACTCGTCACCCAATGGATTGCTGCCAGGTTGAAATGTCCAACCAATGAACGCGGTGAAACCGCCTGTGCGATCTTGCAAATCACGTACGCGCTGTAAATGTTCAATACGGTCGGCAGTCGTTTCAACATGCCCGAACATCATTGTTGCGGTGGTGCGCATGCCAATCGAATGTGCTTCTTCCATGATGTTAATCCAATCGTCGCTAGAAGTTTTGCGCGGAGCAATTTTGGCGCGCACACTGTCTGTTAAAACTTCGGCGCCCCCACCTGGCATAGATTTCATACCTGCAGCTTGCAATCTTTTCAAAACCTCAAGCGTACTCAACTTAGAAACCCGCCCCAAGTGCTCAATCTCGGATGGCGCCATTGCGTGTAAATGTAACTCGGGCCAACGCGCCATGATGTCCTTCAATAAATCTTCGAACCACTCACACCCTAATTTAGGATGATGTCCTGACTGCATTAAAATCTGCACGCCCCCGACATCGACGGTTTCTTGAATGCGTTTATAAATATCTTCGCGCTCAAGCACATAGGATTTTTCTTTATCCTTCGGCTTAGCGTAAAACGAGCAAAAGGTACAGTCGGTAATGCAAACATTAGTCGGATTCAAATTGCGGTCGATAATGTAACTAACCACACCTTCAGGATGCATGTGCTGGCGAATAGTATCAGCCAAATATGCCAAGGTGTCAAGCCCAGCATTATCGTGCAAATATACACCCTCATCGAAGCCGATACGTTCACCGGCTAAGATTTTCGAACAGATACTTTTGACATTCATGGCGCTTATTTTAACAAGTACTCGATGAACTCCCACTCGAATCCGTCCTCATCGAAAAAATAGGCGCGCAGCCATCCCTCTTCGGGCTCGACATGCATGCCTTCGCGGTAGCCAGCGCCTAGTAAACGAGATTTAACAGCCGCCAAATCGCTTACCGTAAAACCTATATGGTTAATATCTGGCCGCAAGTATTCACCGCGGTCTAAAGGCTGGTCAATGAGCGCCTCTTCGATTGCTACATAATCAGTATCTCCGCCAAAGTGCAGCCACTTACGCTTGCTCTCGCCTTGGTCGCGCACACGCCAAGTAGGGAAGGCGCATTCAAAAAATTTAACCGCGCGCTCGATACTTTTGACGGTAATATTCGCGTGCTCGACAGCAAAAGTTTCGCCACTTTGCGATTGCAAAATTTCAATATCGTAACCGTCAGGATCGTGTACGAAAATATAACGAGAGGTTGAGCTCGGTTTACTTTCACGATACCACCAATCTTTGGCAATCACCTTGCGGATAAAACTATCCAAATCGTCAGTGGTGAGTGCGATATGACCAAACTGACTACCCAATTTATAATCGCGACCATCGTGATTATGCGTCAATTCAAGATGATAATGACCACTTGCATCAGTCAGGAAAACCAAAGTCGCTTCGTCGCCAAGCACCTTACGCCGCACCTCACGCAGGCCTAAGAAGTTAACATAAAAATTAAGCGACTTCTCGAGGTCGCGGACGCGGAGCATGGTGTGGGCTAGTTGCATGAATCGCTCATTAGTGTAGAATAAAGGCTATGAAATACAAAACCTTAATCGTCTTTGCCACCTCAGCCGCGCTGCTGTCCCTTGCGCCGGCCATTGATTCCAATCTTGAAGATGCTGCAGTCGCCAAAATGAAGGCCGACGGCTACTCGGTTATTGAATTATCTTGGGCGAGCATCGACGACGAACAGTGGTTAGTCGTTAAGTATGGCTGGGATCGTTATATGACAAATGAAGTTCCGTGGGGTTTAAATAAGTATTCGACCGACAAAGGCAAGTACTGGGCGAAAACCAAATCCTTCGGTGGCCTTAATTCAATTGTTGATGAAGGTGGCAAAGAGCACACTTTCACTTTTGCTAAGTGGAAAGAACTCGATTAGGTTTTGCCTTTGGTCGGCGCGCTACAAAGGAGCTTTGGACATGCCCCTAATCTTAGCGACTCGAAAATTCGTGTAGCAACTGTTTTAGCACCTCAGTTTCGGGATGCTTCGGATAGGCGGCGATAAAGGCCCGCAACGGTGCAATCGCTTTGCCGCGACGGTTCGATGCATCGTAAAGCGCGATCAAATTCAGCAGCAATGAAAAATCATGTGGTGCAATTTGCAGAGCCTGTTCGCTAATGGTCACCGCCTCGCTAAAACGCGGGCTGGTCGTTCCCTCGATGTTAATCAGCTGTACCATCGCTTTCGCCTTTCCTAAAACCGCTGATTCCATATTAGGCTTTTGCTCTAAAGCCGTACTAAATGCGTGAATGGCTGCCGAGTAATAGTTTTTGGCGACTACGTTTTTTGAGTCACGCCAATATCCGAAAGCTTCTTGCGAAGTGCAATTCC
Source organism: Planctomycetota bacterium (assembly GCA_029941685.1). Taxonomy (GTDB): domain Bacteria; phylum Planctomycetota; class UBA1135; order UBA1135; family UBA1135; genus JAPKEZ01. The sequence goes on from JAPYTC010000030.1 coordinate 8,284, forward strand.
CGATACCGAGAAATGCTTCTGGGGCTTCGCCGTAATTGTCGATGGTCATTTGGTAAATCTTTTTGGCATTTGGTATATCGCCGGAAAAAAATAACGCATCTGCCTTGCCAACATTAGCTTTGTAACGCTCGATACTGGTGCAAAACACTTTGTCGACGTCGATGTCGTCGGTGCGATTGAATGCCTCAATCGCAAGTTCGGCATAGGCTGCACGGCGCTCAGCGTCGCTCGATGCTTGCGCCTTTTCTAGCATTAACCTGCCGAACTCGACGTGGCCTGTCATTGCATTCGGGGAAACTCTTTGTGCCCAGCGAAACAGATCAGCTTCATTGCGCCAGTTGACGCTTCCAGAATAAGATGAGTAAATATTGCCGACGAATAAGAGCGCGGCTAACACATAACTGATGCCGCGATACGGGAACTGAATAAATGCGACACACACTAAAATGACAAAACCTGCGCTCGCCAAGTAACTAAATCGCTCGGCGAAAGGATATTGCCCGAGTGCAAAGGTGTTTAACACGGGTGCGATGCCCAAAAACATCACCCCGACACCTACCTTGACGCTTGGTGTGTAAGGCGAGCGCCGCAGGTACAACATGAGTCCGGTAATCATGGCAATAACAGCGCCGAAGATCGGTAGTAAATTGTGCGGTGCCAGCAACCCCTGATTGAGCATCAGTGGGTGGAACGGCGAGTGGCCCATTGGCACCGCCATAAATCCAAGGTGTTGACCGAGTAACTTGAAGCTCAAACAAATTTGCTCGAATTGCGACAAGTAGTGATTGGTGTTGACGCGCCCGAAGCCAGCCCCGTCATCGTTGAAGGCCACCACACGGACAGCGTAATAAACAGCAAGCAGCAGAAAATATCGCCACCAAACTGTACGCATTTGAACAATGGTTGTAAACAAACACAGCGCCACAATGGCTATCGCTGATTCTTTACATAGCAGTGCCAACAAGAAAAACAGTGGCGCACGTATGTCGCGCTCGACGACGAAGTAGCGCAATCCAAGTAAGGTGAATAAGGTTGCTAGTAAGTCTGGTTGCGAGGAAATCCAGGATACGGCTTCGGCATGCGCGCCAAGAATGGCGAACAAACTACCGGCGGCACAGGCAACTGTTCTTTTCCAGCCGAGTGCGATGCACAACATCGTTAATGCTACTGCACATGCTGCGTGCAATAAAATTGAGATGAGGTGAAAAAAGTGTGGATTGCCATCACTGATGACCCAAGTGGTCGCAAATAAACTCGCCGCCAGCGGACGATAAAAGCCAACAGCATTTGCGTCGTCATTTACGAGCTCCCAGTAGGGGGTGACAAATGCGCGCGGAACGACCTCGAGGCTCTGAAAATTCGGATTTAATTCGAGTAGTGTGCGGTCGTCATAAACAAAATCGGCACTAAAAACATGGGAGTACATTAAAATCGCTGCTAGCGCAGGGATTAGCAGAGTCCAGATGCGTTGATGGGTAGACATTTCTTGAAAAAGGAATCATAGAATTGCGCGCGCTGATAGGTTATTCTGCTGACATGACAACTCCACAGCCGCTGACTAATCTATGCCTGCTCTTCGGAGGCACCTCCGAAGAACATGAGATTAGTTTACGCTCTGCGCGTGCCGTACGTGCCAACTTAAACCCACAACGTTACGTGATTCATCATATCGCAATCACCCGCGACGGTCAGTGGCTCGACGAAAAGAATTCACGCGCGATGTTGGAGGGCGAAGCATTCGAGGTTAAAGAACGTGGCCCATATTTGCCTGCGGATGTCGACGTGGTGTTCCCAGTGTTGCACGGCCCAGGTGGCGAAGATGGCAGCGTTCAGGGATGGCTCGAAATACAAAATATTCCTTTCGTTGGCAGCGGATGCCTTGGCTCTGCGATGGCAATGGATAAGTCAATCACTAAGCACATATTGCGCTCGGCCAATTTGCCAGTATTACCATGGATTGATGTTTCGGCTGCCGATTGGCGCGATGATGCGCTTGAGGTTGCTTCGAATATTCTGCAACGCTTTAGCTACCCGATGTATGTTAAGCCGACGCAGCAAGGTTCGTCGGTCGGTATTTCGCGAGTCGCAGATAAAGAACAACTCGGCCCGGCACTTGAGATGGCCTTTGAGTTTTCGGACCACATTTTGATTGAGCCGGCTGCAGAAGGCGCAGAATATGAAGTGGCGATTCTTGATGGCAAGATACCTGTGGTCTCATTGCCTGGTGAAATAGAAGTTGATGGTTGGTACGACCACGATAATAAATACAATAACGACAATGCAAAAATTGTTGTGCCATCTAAAACCATCTCGCCGCGCATGGCAGAGAAGTTGCGTGATGTGGCATTGAAAGCGTTTCGTGTGTTACGCCTCGAAGGTTATGCGCGCGTCGATTTCTTGTTAGATAAAAAAGCCGGACGCTTTGCGCTGAATGAAGTTAATACTATCCCTGGGTTCACTGACATTTCAATGTTCCCTAAGTTGATGCAGCATTCCGGTTACGAATTCGAGGCCTTGGTCGACAAGATGATTGAGTTCGCGATGGCTAGTAAGCCTGCTTCAAGCAAAACACCGAGCCGCCAGATAGCCGAAACTGTTGCGTAGCGACGGGGTGCACGGTAAAGCCACGCGCAGTTAATTTTTCGTTTAATGCGTTGCAACCTTGTTCGATAAAGACTTGCTTGCCGTCGGCGCAAAAAGCGTTACCGGCAAATTGCTTGGCTTCAAAGTCGTTAAGCGCTATGGCCTGAGGGAAGGCAGCGTGTAACAGTGCGCGGCCGCCGTCGTTAAAGGCGTCGTCGACGAACAACGCCGTTTGCTCATCGAGGCATGTAAGCGCTGTGTCTAGATGATAAAAATCTTTGTGCTGTAGCTCGTACAACAAAATATCAAGTTCAGGATAAGCCGCGTCAATTTCTTGCCATCCTTGTAAGTCACTGCGTTGTCCGACCGCCGCATGCAGCAGCAGTCGTTGCGGATGCCACAGCCCATCACCATGTCCTTCGAACTTTATATCGTTTGCCGTTAAGGTTCTTATCTCGAATCCTTGCTGTTCAAAAAAACGACGGTGCACTTCTACTTCAGGTTGCCTTGCCTGATGCGCCATTTTGCTGCACCATGCATGACGGTAATGGGGTACGATAAAAGATGGGTTGGCAGTAAACACCAAGTCAGGCATATCAGGCTGCGCTTCTAATGCTTCAACATTCAGACCGCTAGCGGCGAAGCCATCGTATAGTTGCTGCCATTGTCGTTGCGCGAGCTGTTTGTCGATTTGCTGCAATTGCCCATTTGCATCTTGCATGTGAGTGTTATGCGCTTCTTCGATATCAAAGTAATCCGCCGCAGCCATCAACACCGATTGTGGTGCAGCGACAGCGGGGTAGTCGTTAGGGCGACGTTGCCACTCACGGACATCTCTAATGATCGCCATTAATAGATATCCCGCTTCTTTGAAGCAAGCTGGGCAAGATAAATCATGGCTACTGTCACGGCACTTAAAACCAAAATGTTGAATAAATCGGCTGGCGGATTATCGCTTGGTGGCAATAAACCAGTCGCAACCTTTTCGATGCCGCACATAGATTTAGCAAGGCCCATCACGTAATGATGCAACGACCACATTTGAGCATCGCCGGGCAGTGAGCCAATCACTGACCCCCAGAAGAACAAAAAGAATGCTGCCCACAACAGGGGTTTTTTTGACCAGATCGCGAACATGATACACAGCGCGCTATAGGGGAGAATTGCAATTGCCAATAGCAAGCTATGCATAATCCCGAGGTTCATCACCTCGCCGAATGAGCCGGGCATTAGAATGCCGAACACCAAGGATGGCGCGAGTGATGCAATAAGCAACAGGGGAATCGCGGACACAACACTGCCAGCAAACAGGCCACAGATCGCCGTCCAGCGCGGAATCGGTCGTGTGAAAATATAAGCGATGGCGCCTTTTTCATAAAGTGAGGCGACCGTTGGCAGACTTAAAAAGATAGTGATAAACGGTAGGGTGAAGTAAACGTTTATTGGCACGATGTATTCGCGCAGAAAATCGACGGGGTTTTCGATAAAGCCATCGCCGTATTGAATGGCCACGAAGGTGATGAATGTCGGGATTAGCGCTACTGCGGCGAAGGCAATGACTCCGGCATTGGTCATGCGACTACGCCATGTGAATGCAGCCAAAGTGAGTATGGCATTGTTCATGCGTTGTCAGAAAGTAAGAGACTATAAACCAATTCTAATTCTTGATCATCGGTTTCAAGAGTTTCGATAGTGCCATTACGACCGTAGACGCTAAGCTTTTCTAGGAGTAATGGCAACTCGAAAGTGTCAAGGTGAAAGCTATTGTCGGTGTCTTGGCTGAAGCCCGTGATTAATTCGTCACTGAGTAGTTCGGCGATGAGCTGTCGCAAGTTATCGCCTTTGATGGTGGCGCGTCGCGGTTTGCGGTCGACTAGCTGGCGAATATCAGATAAACGCCCCTCGGCAAGTAGGCGGCCGTGGTGCAGCATAATTAAGCGATTGGTGACAGACTCAACTTCGTGCAAAACGTGTGATGCGAGCAGCACAGTGCGTCCGCTTTCGCCCCATTCGCGCACACAGTCGATAGTATGACGTCGGTTGATGGGGTCCATTCCATTGAGTGGCTCGTCGAGTAGCAGCAAGTCTGGTTCGAACAGTAAGGCTTGGGCAACTTTTACGCGCTGACGCATCCCCTTAGACATTTCGCGCAATCGCACGGATGCTTTATCGGCCATGCCCATGTAATCGAGAGCTTTCATCGCGCGAGTAGTAGCCGCCGCGCCGCTGTCTCCGCCGAGCACTGCCAGCATTTTCATAAAGTCAACAGCCCGTTCGTTTTCAAAATGGACGTCTTCGCCAACTGCATAACCGATGTGACGCAACACGTGATGGTTACCAGGCACTACGGTCTCACCGTATATTTTTATGCTGCCGCGCGATGCGTGAATTTGCCCGGTGAGTAAACGCATTAATGTAGATTTACCTGAACCGTTTGGCCCGAGTAAACCGAACACGCCATGGTCGAGGGTAATGGTTAGGCCAGCTAAACCCTGAACCTCGCCATACCAGCGCGATAAGTTATCACATTGAATAGCGGGTGCGCTCATCCGAGGAAGGTGCGGCGCTTTAGTCCGCGGTGCACGATGATGAAGGAAATCACGGAAGTAATAAGCATGACGCTTATGGATACATGGGCGGGGGCAGATGGGTGATTAGTTTGCGACGGGATTTGGTTAAGCGCATATTCGCAAACTACACCGGTGTTGTGCAGAACGGACAACGCTTGCACTTCTGGAAGATCTGTAATCTCGTACAAGATTTTGGAGAGAATGTGCATTAATATGAAAATGAACACAAAGGTAATGTTGGTCCACTTCCCGCTTTTGGTGATGGGGGTGAGTGCCTGTACTAGCGACGATAGAGT
>JAPYTC010000031.1 GCA_029941685.1 Planctomycetota bacterium
GGGTGCGAGAAAAATTCTGGATTGACGTTTACGGTTTTGGCATTTACGTCGACAAAGCTGCAGCTACTCCAATCATGAAGGCGGCGTTTGACAAGGCGTCCAAAGTTGACGACGACGATGAAGCTATTGTGATTATCGATGCTGCACTGCTCGACAACCGTTTTAATAAAACCATGCGCTGGGTGATGGCACGCGATGTAGAGGGCGTAGATATTGCCGATGCATTTGACGATAGCCTGGGCCCCGAGATTAACAAGATGTATGCCAAAGATGAAAAGGCCTTGGCAACTTCATTGAAGCAGATGGCGCAGTTGCGCTCTTGGTTTGAGGAGACTGATCTTCTAGAAACCGACGAGTTGTTATTTATCTGGAAGCGCAACAAGCTTGATTCAATCGTTAATGGCAAGTCGCTAGGTGTGATTGATAACTACGGCGTGTGTTATGCGATGTTCAAATTGTTTTTAAATGAAGACGATCCAATAGACGATGACGCCTATGAAGCAACAATTGCGGCATTAAAGCTAATGGCCTATCCAAAACCGGCCGTACAGGAAGGGTAATCATGACAAACAACGAACGCAGAAACAACGAGCGCCACGAATACGTGGCGCCAACGGCCATGATGTTGGCTGCCGGTAGCCTCGAGGGTGAAACCGTAAATGCTAGCGAGCACGGCTTATTAATACGTGCAACCGGTACCATTTCGGTAATCGTCAAAATTAAAGACAAAGAATATCGCGGACGCCTTGTGCGTGCTGAGCCGATGGTCGATGGCGGTACTTATTACGCGCTTGATCTTGACGATAAATTCGAGCAGTAAATCACCGCACGGTTAGAATATTGGCATGACAACTTTTGTCCTAACCGTGCTTGCTTTTATCGTCATTGTTGTGGCGATGTCGGTGGGGGTATGGATGTCAGGTAAAAATCTTGCTGGCTCATGTGGAGGCAAAACTCCAGAAGAAGCCGACCTGTTAGGCGATTGTGTTTGCGCGCGTAAAGAGGCTGATATTTGTGCCTCTGACGATGGCAACGAATTGGTTATGTTAGCCGAACTTGGTAATCCCAAGCGCAAACCTTACAACGACAAACAATCGGCTAAAATGAAACAGGTCGGTTCAATCGAGGTTTAAGGCCTTCGGAAACCCAGCTGTTTCGCTAGTTGTAAATTCGTTTTCGTTAACGCGAGTTATGAAATAAGCTTCAACGTTGTCGAGGCTATTGACAAACTGCATTCCTTCCGTGGCGCCTAGAACCATGCAGGTGGTCGCAACCGCGTCGGCAATAGTGCAGTTGTCAGCAACAATGCTTACCGAAGCCAGATTGTGGGTGACGGGGCGCCCGGTACGCGGGTTTATCGTGTGCGAAATAAGTTCTCCGTCGACAATGCGCGTGTTGCGATAATTGCCACTAGTAGCTATGGCACCGTTGCTTAATTCAATTACGCGCGAATAGTTTTCTTCGTTGGGCGAATCAATCGCCAACCGCCACGGACGTTGCTTAATTGAGTTCCCTTTTGCTCGAATTTCACCGCCCACTTCGATCATGTAGTTCCGCACACCTTGCATTTCAAGGGCAGTAGCAGCATGGTCAGCGCCAAAACCTTTGGCTATTGCTGAGAGGTCTAGCTCAAGCTCGGCAATGTCTTTGCCCACGTAAAACGAGTCAGTGCTTAAATTTAAGTGTTGCCATCCGCATTGTTGCATGGCTGCTTCAATCGCACTGTTACTCGGAGCAGCCTCTTGCTGAGCAGCGGGCCCAAATCCCCAGAGGTTGACTAAGGGCATAACCGTAGGGTCAAACGCGCCGGCCGACTTTTCTGCGATGTCGAGAGCGACCGAAATAACATAAAAACTTGGTGCCGACATCTTCCGTCCAGATTTTGATTGGCTAAATAGTGAAACTTCTGACGTCGGTTTGTAGGTAGACATTAAACGATCAACCTCTTCAAGAGCATCTGAAATAACCGTGCTATTCAAATCTGAATTCGAAACGCATGTGGCATGCCAGCTAGTGCCCATCACAAAACCATCGAATTCGAAGCCTTTGGTCGGTTGCGTCTTCTGTGAGCACGAAACTGTTAAGGCAGCGACAACTAGAAATAAGTTAATTTTGTTCAAGGTCTCTAATCCAGATGTTTCGGAAACTTACGTCACCATTGTGGTCTTGCAAGCGAATGGGTAAACGATCAGCGTGCTCAACAACGGTTGGGCGCGATCGCCAGGCGGTGGGACCTTCTATGCTGCGCGCAACATGAATGGCTACTCCATTGTGGAACACGGTGAAGCGTGGTTGTTGTGAATGGTCACCTTTGTCGTTAAAGCGTGGTCGAGTGAAGTAAATGTCGTAGCTCTGCCATTCGCCGCCTGGCTTAGTAACATTGACAGTGGGCGGGAATTGGCCATAGACAGCGCCGCAGGTGCCATCGGCATAGCTGTGATTGTCGTAAGAATCAAGAATTTGAATCTCGTATTTGTCCATTAAGAATACGCCCGAGTTTCCTTTCTTTTGGCCGAGAAACGTATTGTTTGTCGGAGTTCGGAACTCAACGTGGAGATGGCAGTCACCAAAGCTTTGCGTAGTGCGAGTATCACCATTACTACTTGTCATTACGCCGTCCTCATCTGCAAGCCAGCTATTATTGTTGAAGCTGTTGTTTTCGGCAGTGCCGTCGAAAAGGATAATGGCATCTGTTGGTGGCGGAGTGAAACTATTGTCAATAGCCAATGCGCGTTTTGGCATCGGCCTCAGTGGCGAGTGTATTGACCAGCCCTGCATCGGCAGAGTAGGGGTGTCCGTGTAGCCTTCGGGGTTGGCGAAAGAGCCACTGTCAGCATTAAGGTCTATTTGCCTTTCAAAGTCGAAGGAGGATAAGTTCAACTCAGCGAAGCATTCTCTATTCTTTAAGTCTGCTATGAGGTTTGTTAACTTTTCAGTTTGGAATTTTGCTTCATTGACTCTGCCTGAATTTTTTAATGCAGAGATGAGATTTAATTGACACTCGAATCGCAGTGGTTGGTAGCTAGATTGGTACTTAATGGTTAGCCCTAGTGCTTCTTCTGCATGCAATGTGGCAGAATCGAAGTCGCCGTTAAAGGAGTCGATTTGGTAAAGCAAGGTGTGCATCAAAGGCACTTGTTCCCATGATTCGCCGTACTCGGAGAGGGCTTTTTGTAACCACCGCTGACAGAGCTCGCCATATTTATAGCTTTTATGCCACGATATTCTTGTGGCTAGCAAATTGAGCTCGTTTTTCATGAACATGCGATTGTCCTTTTCGTTTGATTTAACGTACTGGCGGTGAATTACGCGAAAAATCTCTGTCGCCTCAGAGAAATCTGGGAATTCGTCTTTAGCTTGCTCAACTGCGTCATATGTAGATTGAGCGATTGCAACCTTTGCCATTGCATAGTAGTTATAGAGCACTAAGAATGTCAGGTCTAAATCAGTAGCAGAGCGTGCATCAATAAAGGGCTGCAATATTCTGATACCCTCTTTAGGTCGCTTGTTATCGATGTACGTTCGTCCAAGCAATAACAGTAAACTGTCTCGTTCAATACGCGAAATAGGATTGAGTGCAAGACCTTTTTCTAGTGCTGTGATAGCACTAGAAAAATCATTCAGCTTGATCTGCCGCTTGGCAATTGCTTTATAAAGTTGCGGGCTAGGCTGAAGGCCGCTGTCGATATGGCTCTCGATTTCCTTTACATTATCAAGAAGTTCACGACGCTTCTCTAAGCCTTTTTCTCGTATGTCGACAGTCAATAAGTCAATGACGCTTTGCGCGGATTGTTGAGCGTGATTACCGAGGCTGATGGATTGCTGCCATGCGAATTGCAACATGGTGATTGAGACAAGAGATAGGCAAAACAACGACAGGAACACGCGGTTCTTCTTTGCCCAACGCAGCGATAGTTCAAGCATCGATGGACGCCGTGCAGTCACGATTCGTCCATTAGCAAAATTATGTAAGTCTGCAGAGACTGCGGAAAAGTCTGCGTATCGAGCGCTCGGTTTTTTTTCAATCATCTTTGAGATAATCGCTTTTAAGTCTTCGGGCAAGCGGCTCACATCGCCAAGCGGAGGCTGGCCTATTACTTGCTGAGCAAGCTTGCCCCGGTTCATGCCATCTTCAAGGAATGGGTGGGTGCCGGTGAAAAACTCCCACATAGTTACGCCCATTGCCCATTGATCACATGGGCTGCTTGATGGCTTGAAATTGAATCGGCGAGGCGACCAGTAAGCGCAGGTGCCGCCACTAATTTGATCGTCATCGGTCTGACCGCTGCCTCTGAAGGTGGCGGCACCGAAGTCGGCTAATTTGAAACGACCATCACCATCGACCAAGATATTTGCCGGTTTAATGTCGCCGTGCACCAACGATAGTTGAAGAGTCTCTCCGTTTTCTTTAGTGAACCTCTTGCTGTGCGCCAGCTCAAGCGCATCGCACATGCCAGCAAAATTTTTAGCATTGGCGGCGAAATCTATGTCGTTAGGCTGAAGCGTTTGCGCGCCCTCGATTAATTCGAAAATGATAAAGGCTTGTCCTTCGTAATCACTAGAACCAATGATGTCGACTACGCTAGGGTGTTTAAGCGATGCCGCAGCCCGAGCTTCGCGCAAGAAACGAGTTTTAAGACTTCCAATTTCTAAGAGGTCGCTGCTTGCGATTTTAATAGCTACATTGCGGCGTAAAACATTATCGTAGGCTTTCCAAACGGTACTCGTCGCGCCACCGTCAATCTCTTCAAGGAGGGTGAAGTTTCCAATCTTCATGTCTTCAATAAAGGCAGCTCCTTACGAAAACCTTCGGTCTCGATGAATACAGAAATGTTTTTGAACTTAGCGCGCAGTCGCATGTCGCCTATAAGCGCAGCTGAATGCGGCGGCCCAGGTAGAAGGGCGCTTGCGACAAGGTCATGCTGCAGGTGGGGCATGCAGCAAGCTTATCAAATCGACAAAATATTAACCGCCGAAATCGTCGAGGAAGATGTCTTCTGGCTCAACACCTAAATTCTCAAGCATGTTCATAGACGCGGTATTCATCATGGGTGGACCACACATGTAGTATTGACACTCTTCTGGTGCTTCGTGCGCGTTAAGATAAGAATCTTGAAGTACTTGATGAATGAAACCTGTTTTACCTTTCCAGCTGTCTTCCGGCAAAGGGTCGCTAAGAGCCAAGTGCCATTCGAAATTAGGAAATTCTTCTGCGATTGCATCGAACTCGTCGACGTAAAAGGCTTCGCGCAATGAACGCGCGCCGTACCAGAAACTAACTTTCTTATTGGTCTTAAGCGTCTTGAACAAATGCAACAAGTGCGAACGCATCGGCGCCATGCCGGCGCCGCCACCAATGAAGACCATCTCACGATCGTTATCTTGTAAGAAGAACTCTCCATAAGGGCCAGAGATGGTTACCTTGTCGCCAGGTTTTTGGTCAAAGATGTAAGAAGACCCTTTGCCCGTCGGGATGCCCTCTGGTCCGCGCGGTGGCGGGGTAGCGATACGCACGTTAAGCATGATGCTGTTACCTTCGGCCGGGTAAGAGGCCATAGAGTAAGCGCGTTCGACGGTGTCGGTAGTTGTCGAATTGATGTCCCACAACTTGAACGTATCCCAGTCCTCGCGGTATTGATCTTCAATTTCGAATCCGGTGTAGTCGATATTGTGCGGCGGAATTTCGATTTGGACGTAGCCACCAGATTCGTAATCCATTTCTTCGCCTGGTGGCAATTCAACCACGAACTCTTTGATGAATGTCGCCACATTATTATTGGAGATGACTTCGCATTCCCATTTTTTAACTGAGAGGCATTCTTCGTCGACGCGCAACTTCATGTCCTCCTTGACTTTCACCTGACATGCCAAGCGCCAGTTGTCTCGGGCTTGACCACGGCTGATGTGACCTTCTTCGGTTGGCAGTAAAGAACCGCCACCTTCGTCGACTTGCACCAAACACTGACCACAAGTGCCGCCACCGCCACATGCAGAAGGGATGAACAGCTTTCGCTCAGCGAGGGTAGTAAGAATTGTACTGCCTGCTGGTGTGTTAAAAGAGCAGTCGTCGCCATCGTTAATGTCGACGTGCACATCGCCACTAGCAACTAGTTTTGACTTAGCCATAAGCAGGACGCAAACTAAAGCAATCATTACGGTAGTAAAACCGCTGACGCCTAGAAAGATGGTAGTAGTATCCATTTGAATCACCAGCTTAGAGCTGAATGCCTCCGAAGATAATGAATCCCATGGCCATGAGGCCGGTAGTGATGAAGGTAATGCCCAAGCCGCGCAAGCCTGCCGGCACATTCGAGTATTTCAGCTTTTCGCGAATCGCTGCCAGCGCAACAATTGCCAACATGAATCCGAATCCAGCACCAATACCAAACACTGTTGACTCGGCGACATCGTATTCGCGTTGCACCATGAACAGAGAGCCACCAAGGATGGCACAGTTCACCGCGATGAGGGGCAAGAATACACCGAGTGCGCCGTAAAGTGCTGGCGAGAACTTGTCGATTGCCATTTCTACGATCTGCACGGTAGCAGCGATAGTAGCAATGAAGGCAATAAAGGACAAGAATTCTAAGTTGACGGTGGCGGCCTTTTCGGCACCTAACAACCAACTAAGTGAACCTTCTCTTAACAGGTTATCGTAAATTAAATTGTTAAGTGGGGTGGTGATGCCAAGCACGAAGACTACCGCAGTACCAAGGCCGACAGCAGTTTCAACTTTCTTTGACACCGCCAAGAACGAACACATGCCCAAGAAGAACGCCAACGCCATGTTTTCAATGAACGCTGATTGCAGGAAGATGTTAACTAATTCCATTATTCGTTCTCGTTAAGTTCGGAGGAGTATGCGCGCTGTGCCCAAATAAGCAAGCCGATCAAGAAGAATGCGCCCGGAGACATTACCATCAAACCATTTGGCTGATACCAATCTCCCAGAACTTGCTTGTCCATTAATGTGCCCGAGCCGAGTAGCTCACGGAAGAAGCCAACGAAAATCAAAATTGCGGCATAGCCTATTGAGTTGCCTAGACCGTCGAGCGCAGATTTCCCGGGAGGGTTGGCCATCGCAAAGGCTTCAGCGCGACCCATCACGATACAGTTCGTGATAATCAAGCCAACGAAAACGGTAAGCTGCTTCGAAACGTCGAACAGGTAAGCTTTCATTACTTGGTCGGCAACAATTACTAACGAAGCAATAATTGCCAGCTGTGTAATCACTCGAATGCTGCTTGGAATCTTATTGCGCAACATCGAAATCACTACGTTGGAGCTAATTAATACTGCGGTTAGTGCGCCACTCATGACGAGAGCGGTCTCGAGTTTAGAAGTGACCGCTAAAGCTGAACAAATACCAAGTACCTGTAACGTAATCGGGTTCTTTAAATGAATAGGGCCAAATAAGACGTCTTTATTTTCGGTATTCATTAGTCCGCCTCACTGTGTAAGAATTTGCCGTAGTGATCGGCGTCAAACCATTTGCGCAACAACTTGCCAACAGCAACAGAAGTGATAGTCGCGCCAGAGATGCCGTCGACCTGATGGGTTGGCAATTTAACTTTGCCTTTTTTCATTACGTCGATTACACAAACACCATCTTCGTCAAACATCAATTTGCCAGGCCATTGGTCTTTGAAGTAGTCGCTGTCGATTTCGCCACCCAAGCCCGCAGTTTCTCCGTGCGAGTAGAACGTTAACCCCTTGACCGTATTCTTGTCAGATTCGATCGCGATGTAGCCATACATCGTGGACCACAGGCCGCCACCCCAAACTAAGAATATGTAACATTCTTTGCCAGGTGCTGTAACTTCGAGCACGGTGTATTCACTTGGCATGCCTTTCTTTGCAGCTTTGATGAATGCCTTTGAATCGAGCTTGCCGCTACCAAGGATTGTACCGCTAGCAGTCTCGACCTTAATCTCTTTAATGTTGTCGGTGTAAAGTTTCTCTGCCTCATCAACACCCGGCTTGTCGGACGTGCTGATTAAGCCAGCCACCCGCAAGATTTGAGTTTGTGTGTCGAGCTTGATGTTGTCGTCTTGCAATTCTTTGAGTGCTACTGCAGATGTAGAAACTACAAGCGAGCACACCAAGCACAATACTAGTGCAAAGCAGAAGATGTATTTATTACTGAATTCCAAGACGCTTCTCCCGGCGAGTAATGTTCGCCTTAACAACGTAGTAGTCAATCGTAGGTGCGAAGATATTCATGAAGATAATAGCAATCATCATGCCTTCAGGGTAGGCTGGGTTTAGCACGCGCACAATGATAGTTAATATGCCAATCATCGCGCCGTAAATCCACTTTCCGGTATCGGTTTGTGCCGCCGAAACTGGGTCGGTAGCCATAAACACAGTACCGAATGCAAAGCCACCAACAACCAAGTGCCATGTCCAATCGATAAACATGTAGTGGTGTTCTACTAGGGAGCCATCAGGTAACACTTCGGGAGGCGCGAAGAAATTAAGCAGGAGAGTCATGCCAATCATGCCAAGTAGCGTGCTGAGCATGATGCGCCAGCTACCGATGCCTGTCGCAATCAAAATCACCGCACCTATTAAACAAGCGAGTGTTGACGTTTCAGCGAAGGAACCGCCGGTCAAACCGAGGAAAGAATCCATCCAGTTCATGTCGTTTAGTGCTGCAGCGCCATTGGTGTAAAACTCGGCAAGAGCAGTCGCGCCAGTGTGACCATCGACTTGCAAGCCAGATTCGACGCTAGGGTAGATGTTCCAGACATCACCGGAAATTTGGGCAGGGTAGGCGATGAACAAGAACAAACGACCCGTAAGTGCCGGGTTAAGAATGTTCATGCCAGTGCCGCCGAAAACTTCTTTGCCGATTAAGGTGCCGAACATAATGCCCACAGCAACTTGCCACAACGGAATCGATGCGGGCACGATAAGTGGGAACAACATTGAAGTGACCAAGAAGCCCTCGTTGATTTCGTGTTTGCGCACCACCGAGAAAATTGCTTCGATTGTGCCACCCGCTACAACAGTAACAATGTAGATTGGCAGGAACTTTAGCAAGCCCATCCATAACGAATCGCAAATGATGCCCGGAGTGATGGCCATATCGGCAGTTAGGCCGTAGCTCGAGTTGGCCAATTGCGTTTGGTAACCATGATTGAACATAGCCCACAAAAGCGTTGGCATCAGCGCGATAACCACCATAGTCATCATGCGCTTGAGGTCGATTACGTCGCGGACGTGCGGACCACTTTGCGTGCGGTGTGCCGAAGAGAACATAAAGCTGTCGCCAGCTTCGTAAAGCGGGTAATACTTTTCGAACTTGCCACCCTTTTCGAATAGTGGCGCAACCGCGTCTAGTTTTTTGCGTAGGAATTTCACTTAGCCCTCTTTCTCGATTTGAGTAAGCATGGCGCGCAACATGTCGGTGATGTCGATCTTTGCTGCGCAAACGTATTGGCACAAGGCGATGTCTTCTTCAACGATTTCGAGCGCACCGAGTTTTTCGGCACCTGTTAGGTCGTTTGAAGCCAGTGCTTTGATGAGTTGCGTAGGCATGATGTCGAATGGCATTACTTTTTCGTAAGAACCAATTGGCACAATTGCCCGTACGCCACCATTGAGGTCGGTGTCGGTCTTGAACGTCTTTTTCAGGAACTTAGCGAGGTAAGCTCCGCTAAATGACCAGCGTGAACCAACTGGTTTCATCCAGTTGATGAATTCGCGCTCGGGTGTATCGTCGACAATTGAAACTTGCTGTGCGAAACGACCAAGGAACCCTTTTACATCGCCAGGGTTGGCGGTGGCTCCGCCGAGCAATGAACCCGAAACGAAACGCACAGTCGAATTCGCATATTCGCTAAAGGCGTTCATGCTTGCGCCGCGCTTAGTTTCGACAATCTCGCATTTAGTCGCCGCCGGGCCCACAATTGCAACTTTACGCGCAGTCGGCACCTTAGCACTAGTCAAAAACGCACCGATGTCGGCGAGGTTTTGCACATCGATATGCCAAACCTTGCGCTCGAGATTAACCGGGTGCAAAGCATTAATATGGACGCCCGCATTACCTGCAGGGTGTGGCCCTTTAAAACTGTGCTGCTCGACGCCTTCAGTCAAGAAGCCCGACCAATCGGTTTTGCTATCGGTGTTAAAGTAAACCGCATTGCCCGACAGAGTAAGCAGCGCCTTGAGGCCAGCTTGAACATCTGCTTCGCGGCCGTTAACTAGGTCAACTGGATTGGCCGCAAGTGGGTTGGTGTCGATTGCCGTAACGAAAATTGCTTGCGGAGTGTCATTAGATTGAGCGACCTTGTCGAAGGGACGCTGGCGTAAGTTCGGCCACAAGCCACTTGCTGCTAAAGAGGCTACGAGGCTGTCGCGTGAACCATCACTAGACGGTAATTCAGCGTGCTCGTCGAAATTGGCAACGTCGACAACGACTGATTGCACCGCACGGCGCGCGGCACGATTCACTGCTGCGACGGTGCCAGCAGCTGGAGAAGTGAAAATCACATCTGGGTCGCGGCGGTCACAGAATAGGGGGGATCCGACTTTGACTTGATCGCCTGCGGCAACCATCATTTGCACTTTAATGCCCCAAGCTTCTTGAGGAAGCAGGGCCACTTGCTGCACTGTCGCCCCTTGAACGCAGTCGGGTGAAGGTATTGAGCCCGTAATCGGTAGATCTAAGCCCTTTTTGATGGTGTATGTCGCCATTATGCCTGTGTTTTGTTCGGTAGTGAAGGCGTGAAACGGCACAGATTTTACCTAATTCCGGGGCCTTGGTGATACATATTTCATTTGTTTCACAGCAGCGTGTTTTTATTCAAATGCACTTAGGCTACTCCCGTGATCGATGGTTGCTAATAACTAGAATAATATCATTAAATTCACCCCTTGGCTTCTACTTTCGGCCCCCTTGCCGCACAACAGCTTGCTAGCGAATTACCCGATGCTCATGCTTCACTGTCTGACAATTCATCTTTTCTGGACGGCTTGATCGCAACTTCAAATGCTTTTCTAAAAGACCTTTACGTCGATAGCCTTGACATTGATTGGGTTGATAGCCTAAAAATCAGGTCTTCGAGCAGCTGCTTGCAAGTGCGGTAAGGAGTAGGCTAGCAACAAGAAAAACAGGGCAAATGAGGGCTAGAACAATCCGCATTAGACTATTCTGGCGACGATCGCGTATCTATTTACTAGAGGGGATATTGAACTTTAACTCTTGCCCGTGGTGCAGCTCAAAAGGTTGACTTTCAAAATCACTACCGCGCAGTTTGTAAGTGCATGATGTGTTTTCCCCTCCGTGCAAGAGCACAGGTTAATGGTTGCGGTGGGCGCGATAATAATTATTGGCAGTAATTTATTCACTCGTTTGGTGGCACAGCGTAAACTGTAACAATGAGCGTTCATCATCATAATACCAAAGTACTTACCGTAATAATTGCAGTCTTACTATTATCGTTTTTAGGGTTACACACAAGCCAAGCTGACCAGGGTTTTGAAGATTTAAGCCTGCTAGAACTTTCAGATTCAATCGCAGATTTGTCAGCCACCGCCTCACAAGCTACGGTATTCATCGAAGGGCTTCGCGATCATGGAGATGGGCGCGGTAGTGGATCCGGCTTTGTGATAGACGCGATGCGGGGCATTGTGGTTACTAACTCACACGTGGTCGGTGAGCACAAGGCGTTTATGATTCGTTTCAGTGACGGACGCGAAGCCACTGGTAATGTGCTCGGCCGCGATCCACAAACCGATTTGGCAGTAATAAAAATACCGGCGGCGTCCGCGAAATTTGAAATGGCATGGGGAGACTCTGATGAACTGCGACCAGGCAACTTGGTTATGGCTATTGGATCACCGCTAGGGCTAAAGGGCACAACGAGTCTGGGCGTCGTTAGCGCTTTGCATCGCCACTTGAATTTGGTTGAAGATTCATACGAAGACTTCATTCAGCACGACGCCTTTATCGACCATGGTTCATCGGGCGGCCCACTGTTAAATATGCGCGGCGAAGTGATCGGCATCAACACCGCAATCGGTGGTGGTCATGGCGACGATGGTTGGCGCGGAATTTCATACGCTATCCCGATGCAAATTGCTAAACGCTACGTTGAAGAGCTAGCCAATGGCGGCGAAATAAAGCGCGGATTCCTTGGACTGTCGGGCGAGTCGCTAGATGCGCGGACAGCAAAACTGCGCGGCCTTGATCATGCTTATGGGGTGCTCGTAACGAACGTTCTGGCTGACAGCCCAGCTGACAATGGCGGTATTAAAGCAAAAGATGTCATCCTCGCGATTGATGGGCGTGAAATCTCATCGTCATCGGAACTCAAGGCACGAGTCGCAGCGGTTGAGCCTGGAACCCGCCTAAAATTCACTGTTTGGTCACGGCGGAGAATAGTTGAAAAAACCGTGATTATAGGGGTTAAGCCATAGAAAATGGGCGCCAATTCCTCCCCAGATTTGGCGCCCTCCCTTTCATCTAACCCTAAAGTTATAAACAGGATTTCTCTCTTCGTCTCTATTTAGTATTTAGACGCAGCCTAGTAACAACTTATTTCAGGATTTTTGTTAGCTATCGAAACCGCCGCGCAGCGAACTGTGCGTTTGGTTGGCAGCAACTGGGTCGAATGGCTCGCCGCCTTCAGGGATGTTGAGGCGCTCAGCACCGAAAAAGCTGATGGGATTGTCCCATACCAACTGCTGCAAGGTTGCGCTGTCGGCGCCTCTGCGCTGGAGGAAAGCGATGGTCTTTTGCAGCAGTAGTGGGTCGGATTTCCCCCAGTCGGCACTAGTATTGAGTAACACTCGTTCGATGCCAAATTCGTTGTAAATGTTGGCGAAGCGGTCGGGGGTTAATTTGGTTTGCGGGTAAACCGTGTGCCCAGCCCAAAAACCGCGATCGAGAATAGCCTTAGTCGTTTCTTCGGTGCTGTGATCGATAATCGCGCGATCTGGTGCGACGCCATAATCTTCGAGAATGTCCATAATCATGATGGCTCCGCGCGCTTTATCGCGGTGTGGAGTATGCACTAAAATCGGCATATTGCGTTCATTAGCTAGTTCTATTTGCGCAATAAGCGATTTTGTTTCGGCGTCGGTGATTTCATCGAACCCTAGTTCTCCGGCAGCGACGCAATTAGGGTGGTCCAAAAAGGTGGGGAGCATTTCGATAACTTCATCAGCCAACTTTTCGTTATTCGATTCTTTCGGATTCAGGCCAATAGTGCAGCGATGGGTGATGCCAAAATCTGCAGCTCGTGTCGCTTCGAATTCGAGGATGCCTAGGAAATAATCGTGAAAAGTGCCTACGGTAGTGCGTGGTTGCCCCAGCCAAAATGATGGCTCAATCACCGCTCGCGTACCCGCCAAATACATGGCTTGGTAGTCGTCGGTGGTACGGGAGTAGCAGTGAATGTGTGGGTCTAAGTAACGCATGGCTATAGAGTTTAGCTTTTCTTATTGTCTGCAGTGTCGAATTCTTTGAGACGCTTTCGAACTGCTGCGAAAACATCTTGCCAACGCTGCCCCGTCATCAATTCAATGCCAGCGCGCACGTCTTTAATGGCGTAGATGTGAAATTTACCGGCCTTGAC
>JAPYTC010000032.1 GCA_029941685.1 Planctomycetota bacterium
TAAGCCACCTTGTGTTGATATTTCACAGCCAGGTGCGAGCAGACCGATGTTGTTGGCGTCACCACCGATTACGTTATGGCCGATAAGAAGCAACTGGTTTCGCGCTACTTGCTGAAAGTCATAATCAGTTTCAGTCCATACGACTAGGCCCTTGCGCAAAATACAGTTGTTTAAAGTAATCGTTTCACCGGCATTAAGCAGCACGACGACTACTTGGTCGCTGCTAAGATCACTTAGTAAATTAGTGTTTTCGATTAACAGGTAGTCGTCATTGTCTTCCAAGAACATATCCAATTCCCAGCCGGGTGCATGAATGTCGTCTTCCATCTGCCATTGGTTGTTGGCGAAAGGTTGTTGGGCAGGATTGTAGTTGTACAGTGCACCATCACAGTCGATGCGTTGCATGTCTATTATCGGCACTGATCTTTGCTTGAAAGTCCATATACCTTCAATACCGTTTTCGCCATGCAGTACATGGATTTCTTGTTTCGTAGAATCACGCTTGCCTTTGTTGCGACGGTTGTTGCCTTTGTTGTTGCCTTTGTTGTTGCCGCGATGGCCGTCACGTTTGTTGCTGGCAAACATTTCGAAATCATCTTCGTCGTCACTATCAAGAAAGGACTTGCCGTCGTCATCGAGATAAACGCGTCCACCAAAGTCATTGTTGCGCTGCCACAAGTGATCCGCCTCGTCAATAATGAGATAGTCACCGCCAATTTTAAGGTTTTCGCTTTGACTGTCTCCTAATACCGAATAAGCTTTATCAAGTAAAGGGTCGCCGGACGATACCCGCAAAATTGCTTCAAAACGTGCAATCGCAGCTGATTGAAGGCCTTCTACGCTGAGATGCACATCGGATTCGAAGAGTTTGTTTTCGGCAACGGTGTGGCGGTCGACGCGAAAGGCGGCGCCGTCAGCAAAACTGAGCTGTTGCTGCTGAGTACCGTCCCAGCTACTGTCGAGTAATAATTGACGCTGCGCGTATTCAAGACCTGCCTGTGCTGCAAGGTCGGCGTGTAAGCTTGCAGCTTGGTCGCGTGCAACATTTAGTTGCCCCTCCATGTTACTCATAAAGGCGAGAGACAACATCGCAATCATGCCGGTGATAATTAGCGATAGTAGTAACACCGAACCGCGTTCTCGGGCATGGTTGAATCTAGATATCATTACGTCGAATCCAAGTGGCACCAGCAAGCTCAAGGGTGCGTTCTGAGTTGGCGTTAGTCGCGCCAGTAGCGAATCCGTCATCAAGTCCTATGACTAAATGAAAACGAATGCGAGTTACAACTTCTTCGCCATCGATGATGCTAGTCAGGGTGTCCACTTCGAAGTTGCGAACATCGGTTATTAAATTTTCAGCAACACCGTGCTCTAATCCAACGCGCAATATTTTGTCAACAGGGTTCCAAGTGTATTCAATTTCTCCCGGAGCCATGGTGCCCGTTGTTTCAACTTCGACAGTCCAACTAGTCAGCGAATCGCCTTCTACCTCGACTTCACTTGCATAACGGCAGTCTTTTAACATGCGATCAAGCGCCCGACGTGCATTGATGTTGGTGTGTACTCGTATGTCACCCTCACGGACGACTTCCAATGTCTCACTAGTGCTGTAAAGAGCACCAAACAGCAATACCATGGCAATTGAGGTTGCGATAACGATTTCAATTAATGTGAAAGCGGCGCGATTGCTTCGATTAAGACGAGTTGTTTTCATGAGATTATTGTGGGACAGCAGTGATGAGTCCGGACAGCGATTTGATTTCTATGTGCCACTGATTGTTACCTTGCACTATGGCGAAAGCTGCGTCACTCGTGGTGCGTCCTGTTGGCAAAAAGGTGGCGTCTGTGTTACCGGCGCCGATGTTTGCGAAACTCACTCCTGGAGGCAATTCAATCCAACCGTTAACGTCAGACTTATAGGTCTCTAGGGCAGTGCCGTTTTGCAGTTGTGTACGCCAGCGATTGTTGGCAACGTCAACCTGTAGAGTTACGTTTTCCCATGTGCGCTTAGCGTAAGAACGTGCGCGACTTGCATCCGAAACAATAGATCGCGTGACGTTGCCGGCACGGTCGTCGTTTTGCAATGCTGGAACGGCGAGGCTGAACAAAATAATGCCGATTGCAATAACTACAACTAGCTCAACTAAAGAAACCCCGGCGTTGCGTTTTAGTGTTCTGCTGCTAGCCATACCGCCTCCAAAATCTTTGTGCCGTTGTAAGTTGCTTGAACTTCAACGATGCGAGTGCGTGATGCGCTGGTTACAACGACCACAGTTGGGTCGTAGTCATCGACAGGTGTAACCTCAACGATTAAGCTGAGACCATTGCTATTTGGCATTGGCGAGCCATCGCCAAGAACTGGCGAATAAGCTTGATTATGGCGCAAATCTAGCTCGTCAATGGTATCTTGATAGGTGTATTCACGAAATTCGCGGACGGCTGCTGCTGCATTAGCTGCTACTTCAGTACCATTCATCGTTTTCATGCCGATGCGTAGTGAGGCAATTGCTGAAGTTGTCACAATCACAATCAGCACCACCGCAATCGATACTTCGATGAGGGTAAATCCTGAGTTGAGACGAGTTTTCATTTATTTATCCAACGTACTTAGCCATGGTTAAGATCGGTGTCATAAGCGACACCACGATGAAGCCAACTAAGGCGCCGGCGACGACCACGGTTGCTGGTCCAAGTAGTGCAGTGAATGCAGTAAGCGCGGCCTGCGTTTCGGCATCCAAGAACTCTGCAGCTTTGCGTAATGAGCTATCAAGTGAGCCAGACGACTCACCAGCAACAATCATTTGCGTTAGCGCGGGTGGCATTTCTTTGCCACATAGAGCGGTATGCATCGGGCGTCCATCGCGGACAACCGCTGCAGTTTTTTCCCATTGCGCTTGGAGGCGTGGCAATTCAGAAACTTGGCGAGCGTGTTCGAGGCCAGTAAGAATGGGTACGCCTGATTCGAGAGTAAGAGCGAGTGTGCCAACCGAGCGTGATAGGTAGGCCTTGAAAATAAGGTCGCCAATCACGGGCATTTTCGAGACCGCGTCGAATATTACAGCACGAGACTTCTTTGACTTGAGTGCGAATAAAAACGCGAAAATCACTAAGATAATGCCGCCAAACACTAGCTCTGGTGCAGCGTGTAAAGTTTGACTAGCCGATAAGACTAACTTTGTAGTCCATGGCAATTCATCTGGTCGCTTCATCATCAAACCTTCGAACTTAGGTACCAAGAAGTACAAGATGCCTAGTGTCATGGTGAAAGTCATGAACATTAGAAAACCTGGGTAAGTCAAGGCGGCCTTTATTTTGCCCCCTAATTCGATTTGATTAGTCAACAATTCAATCGAGCGGCCGAGTGATTCGTCTAGCGCACCGGCTTGCTCGCCAGCGGCTAGTAAATGGACTACGTATTTTTCAAAACAGTTCGGTAAGCAATCAAAAGCATAAGACAGATCATGACCACTTTCGACCACGCTAGTGATTTTGCGTAGTACTTTCTCAGATTCTGGAGTAGTCGCATGTTCAATCAAAGTGCGCATTGCGGCGAGCAAAGGTACGCCCGCATTTAACATCGCGCGCATTTGAATCATCACTTGCAAGGCATCTTTAGGCTTAAGCTTGATACGCAAGTCGACTAAGGCCGGGCCGTCCTCTGCTGATTGACGCTTTTCTAGTACTTCGCCGCCAACGCTACCTCCTAAGGCCTCATCTTTTTGGGCTGTGCCACCAAATAATGTTGTTTTCATACTTTACCTCCAGCGCGTAACGCCTCTTCGACGGTTGTTAAACCAATGTTGACGCGTTGAAAGGCGTCACTTAATAATGAGTCCATGCCCTCAGTAAGCGCTAATTTGCGGATATCAGAGGTGGATGGGTTCGTTGCGATTAAATCTTGCAAGTCGTTTGTTACTTTCATCACTTCAAATACGCCACGCCGTCCGTCGTAGCCACTGTTGCGACATGCTGGACAACCTGCTGCTGCGAAGTGTTGCTCTTGTTGTAGTCCGTGCGGGGCATATTGCTCGTGAACTCCCGCTGGATGTTCGACAGGGCGCTTACATGAATCGCATAACTTGCGAACCAATCGTTGCGCGACTACTGTACGTAATGTTGCCGCTACTAAAAATGGTTCGACGCCCATTTGGATCAAGCGCGATGCAGCACCTGGCGCATCGTTAGTGTGTAAAGTCGCGAGAACTAAGTGACCCGTCAATGCAGCTTCAATGGCGATTTCGGCAGTCTCTTTATCGCGAATTTCACCAATCATGATGACGTCTGGGTCTTGACGCAATAAGGCGCGCAAACATAACTCAAATGACAATCCGGCTTTGTAATTAACTTGGGTTTGATTGACGCCTTTTACTGCGCGCTCAACGGGGTTCTCAACTGTTGATACGTTGATCTCTGGTGTGACAATTTCGTCAAGCACACTATAAAGCGTAGTGGTTTTACCTGAACCAGTTGGCCCGGTAACTAAAACCATGCCGTGTGGCAAATTAATCGCCTCGTTCAGCCATGATTCGTTGTTGCCCGTTAATCCGAGATGCTGAAGTGCTAAAGACTCAGTATTACGGTCTAAAATACGCATTACGGCCTTTTCACCGTTGACAGTGGGCAGCGTGTTAACACGTAAATCGACATCGCGACTGCGGTCTTGGTAATGAATACGCCCGTCTTGTGGTAGGCGTTTTTCTGAAATATCACAGCCCGCAGCAACCTTGATACGCGCCACTAGTGATGAGCCAATCTCAGTTGATAGTGGGGCGACTTCGTGCAGACGACCATCGACGCGGTAACGCAAAACGTAGTTGTCATGAAATGGTTCAACGTGGATATCGGAAGCCCCCTCAATGATTGCATTCACAACAATCTCGTTAAAGCGGTCTTCGATGGGTACTTCGTTTTCGTCAACGTTTTCGGTAATTGTGCCACCGGCGTGAGCACGCTGTAGTTGGTCAAGGCCAGCACCGATTACTTCAGGTGTACTAACCGTGGCGATCACCGACATGCCGGTGTATTTACGGACCACATCACTTGCATAGACGTCGGCCGGATCTTTGAGCGCAACTACAAGCGTGTCATTGAGTTTTAAGTAAGGCAAGATGCCATGTACGCGCAATTCTGCAAACGGAACATCGCACTCAAGTGACACATCAAGCACGCCGTCTGCGACTGGGTCGACGAAAGGTAAATTGTGCTGTGTGGCTAATGCGCGCGCTAGTTGTTCAGAACTAATATGGCCTTCTTCGAGAAGAATTTGGCCCAAATAAGAATCAGGGCGCTCGCTGGATTTCTGAATGGAATCGTCTAGGTCTTCTTCGTTTAAAAAGCCGAGTTGAATAAGCACTTCACCCAATAACATTCCATTGTCGAGGTTATTCGACGAATTATTGTTTTCGTCAACACCGAGTATTTCATGTAAACGGAAAGAGTCGCAAGCCGCACGTAGTGTTGCCGACACGTTTTCTAGGACCAACATGCGGCCCTGACGCTGTAGGGTATGCACACCGTCGACTAGCATTTGCAAACCCTCTGAGTCAACCGTAACAACTGCGCTTGCATCAACCACACAGCTATCGGCAACAACTAACTGCTGCCAGAGAGTGTCAAACTCTTCGCGGTGTGCACCATTCAGGATGCTAGGTAGCGCGAAGTCAGTGGTTGAGGTTAAAGGGTTCATAGAGTTGTAGTGTCGTTGGTTACAGTTGTGATTTGAGAATCTACGTATTGACTAAGCAGCTCGATACTACGGATGCCATCACGATCGCGTGAAGCCATCTTTAGTGCAGTACGTGCTTGAGTAAAACGTTGTGCCGTAATGTCAAGCTTCGCCTGCAGGAGGTGTCCGCGCCAATCGCGATGAGTTACCGCAACGCGCGCTAAGTAATTCTGCGCCTGGGTTGCGTTTTGTTGCGTCCAGTAAATACGAGCTGTTGCAAGCAGGAATACGGCGTTTTCTGGCTCGCGTTCAATCAAGAAGCGCAGCAGGTTTAGTGCAGAATCGTAATCTCCAGCCCCTTCAGCTCGTTGTGCTGCGCTGAACATTGGGTCGACTCCACGGGTAGTTTCATTCAATGCAATGCGAATGGATTCAGGCATGGTGATGTTAGCGTCAATTTTTAAGGCGGTGCGGTAAGCCTCGGCCGCAGCGGTTAAATCACCCTGTGATAGTAGTAAATCACCAGAAGTAGTCCATGATCTTGCGTGTTGGGGGTCGCTCTTAAGCATTTTGTTCACAAAGTCTTGCGCCTGCTCCGTTTGGCCAGTTGCCGCGTAGTGCGTCAAAATTACTCGCGCAAAGCTTGGGTCATTTTCTATGGCAACCCAAGTCTGCTCAAGTGTTTGCGATGCCTTTGCAGTTTGCCCGGACTCGGCTAGGGCAGCAGCGTACACCATGTTGATTTCTGGGTTGTTTGGCGCAAATAATACTGCACGCTCGGCGTAAGCAAGTGATTCGCTGACCTTTCCTTCTGCCAAGTACAATCGCGCTAGAGCAGCGTGACAAACGGTATCTTCGGCATTGATATCACAAGCCTCCGCCAAGTATTCGCGAGCCTCTTCAATCAGGTTGTTTTCTAAGGCACGAAAAGCGAAGGTGCGCAGAATATTGCCGCGTGCAGCATTCCATTCGTCGACGTCGATGCTTTCCATCTTTTCAACTTCAGCTTCACTAAGGTGACGCACTTCGTTGACGCGTACGTTTTCTAGTTCTGGCGCCGATGACGCGCAACTTGCGAAGAGTGCGCCAAATAGTAGGTGGATATTTTTCATTAGTTTGTCTTTAATTCCAACATTGGGATTTGATCAAGGAACCGCAATGTGTCTTGCAGTTCAATTGCTTCATCACGTTTCGCAAAGATTTCGTTACGGCAGTGAGCTGCCAGGGCGGCAAGGTCTGGGTCGGCAGGCATTGCTGCCAAACCCCATTCTGCTTTTGCAAGAGCAGTGCGAACATCGCCAGCTGCAAGGGCAGTAGCAGCTTCACGATAGAGTTGACGTGCGTAAGAAGGGCGCAGGTAACCATGGTGTGAGGCAGCCAATTCTGCGTGCGCAGCCTGTAAACGCTGTTTGCTGCTCGCGCTGCGCGAAGCTAATGATGCATCATTCACGATGTGCGGAGTAAGCATCACAATGATTTCAGTTTTGATTTCGGACTCGCGTTGCGACTGAAAGAATTGGCCAATTAGAGGTAGCGAGCCAAGGAACGGGATTTGATCGGTCTGAGTAACCATGGTACTTTCCATCAAACCACCGATAACTACAGTGTTACCTGCGCGTACTAAAATATTTGTCTTTACTTCAGTAGTAGTTTCTTCTGGGAGGCCGTCAGAGTTGATGAAACCAGACGATTTCTTGGGATAAACTTCCATGCGCACATAGCCGTCTTCGCTGATGAAAGGGCGGAACACGAGTGAAGTACCCACCTCTAAGAAGGAGACGGATTGCAGCGAACCCGTTTGGGTTACAGTGGTTGTAATGTACGGTAACTTCGAGCCGACTAGTATTTCAGCAGCATGACGGTTGACCGTTAAGATTTGGGGGTTAGACAGTACAGTGGCGTTTGCCGTGCTCTCTAGGGCAGAAACAAACACGCCAACTTGATTGCGCAAGATGCCAAAATGCAGGCCGTCCGCAGCGCCATCAGTAAAACCAGTTTGAGTAAGTCCACCAAGCCAGCCACTAAGGTCGCCGCCAGTTACTGCGCCGGTCGAAATGCCGTCGGTGATGGCGCTAGAGCCTCCCATCGCTTGAAAGTCAATACCACCGAATGCAGAGAAATCAACGCCAAGTTGGAAGTCGTCGTTGAGTGTAACTGACAAGATTGTTGCTTCAACCAATACTTGTAGAGGTGGGACATCGAGTTGTTCTAGCAGGTCGCGCACTTTAGTCACCGTTTGCTCGCTGGCGTAAAGTACTAGGGTTTCGCGGTTTGCTTCTTCATTACCGCCAAGATCGGATATGTTATCGACACCCTTTTGCGCTGCCATGCCTGAGATAAGTTGTTCGCTGCCAACTAACAACGGCGCCAACATCTTGGTGGCCTCTTCAGCGCGAATGTGATTGAGGCGTAACACCGTCGGTAAGTAACGCACCGTTTGAGTTTCGCCTTCATCAGCTGACTTAGGGCGCACTATTAAAAAGTTGCCGTCTATTTCTAGACCGAGGTCGTTTGCCGCCAAAATCTGGCGTAATGCGTCTTCGACTGGAGCATCAAAGAAGTTCATGGTCACGGTGCCACCGATCTCGGGGCCGTAAACCAAATTCAATTTATAGGTCGCACTAAATAATTCAAGAACTTGACCGAGGTCTTCGTCGTGAAAGTTGACAGTGATATTACTGTCTTCGCCCAGTTCTGAGAACGGGCCTTGTTGTGCGCTAGTCAGCGTCGCGCTGCACAGGCAGGCGATCAGTGTTAGTGTTAAGCGATTTAGAAGCATTTTTGAAGTTGGCAATCTTTAATTCGTATTCGTTGTCTCCGAGGCGGAGGACGACGCGGCGTGAATGGATTGCGCTAACTTCATATCGGATAGATTTACCCTCGAACTGAAGTACTAAATGGTCGCCAATTAGGTATTTTGCGCCATTGATGATGGCAACGGCAGTTTCACCGAATAATGCCGTGGTACTCAAATCGAGATTGAACTGGCTGATATCGACCATCCCATGCTCTGTAAGCCCATTTTCAGTAATACTTTGTGGCTGTTCGTTGTTAAGTAACTCGCTAGCGTTACTTGCCAGTACGGCGTCTTCCATGACGGTGTTCAGCAGGTTGTTTATCGGAGTGATTTCTTCGATTGAACCGTGAAAAACTTTGCGATTTAGAGCTTTTGGCCACACTTCAAGGCGCTGAAGAGCAGTTTCGTAAGAGGCTACTTTTGAGCCATTGCCAGCAACGCTTGGATGAATGGTCGGGTTTACAAAAGGAGTTGTAGCTGGCGCTACTGAGGCCACTGCAGGAGTGGCGCTGTCGTCGTTAGCAAGCAAAGTGCGCGACCAGACGAAAGCTGTGCATAGCAATAAGAAGCCTAAGGCAGCTGCTTTCTTGCGCTGCGCTTGTTGACGTAATTCTTCACCGCGAGAAACCATTAATTGGCCTCCATAGTTTCGGTGTCGGTGAGCACTGGAATCATTATCAACCCAGTAAGGCGCACTGCACCTGAACTTGCCTGAGCGTAATCTAAGCTCGGCATAATGAATGACAACTTTTCAAAACGCACGAAGTGCTGTCCTTGTTCAAGCTGGTCAACTAACTTTACCAAGTCAGTATAACGACCAGATCCGGTGACAATGAAGCGTACAGCATTGTCATCAACCTGAGTTGGCTTAGGAGTAATATGAATCTCACAATTCAACTCTGCGGCTGCACGGTCAATACGCTTTTGCACCAAATGCGGATTAAGATCATGCTCTAAGTTTTCAAGAGCCTCGGCGGCAACTGGCAGAAAGTCTTGCCACATCTCGTCAAGTTGGTCCCGTTGCTGCGGCAATCTGGCGTTTTGCGACTGTATTGAAATTGCGTTTACTTGCCTCTGTAGGTAGTTATTGCGTGATTCGATATCCGGCTTAATTTGTACGCCCCAGATAACACTAGGGATTAAAATAAATCCAAGCAAGAAGATTAGGCGGTAATACTTAACAGCCATTATCGTCCCTCCTTGTGCATTTTCGGTTTATTGAAGCCAGGCATGAGTAATTCACCGCGTAGATGAATTGTTGCACGCACAGTGTCGTTCATGTCTTCAATTAATTCAGTATTCTCGTTAATGCTGGCATGTTTAAACGAAGTGAAATCGCGCAAACGTTGGGGTAGATTAATTAAGTTTTCATCGCCACGCACTAGAGCAGTGATATTCAAATGCACTTCAGCGGATTTGATTTTTCTCAACCCTTGCTTACGTAGATCGTGTTTGAATTCTATTTTTTCGATTAACACGTATTCGCCAACGGCGCTAGCAAGCTCAGCTAAAATCGACCCCATGGTTGGCATACGAAGATGATCACTTAATGAATCGAGACGTGCTGAGTACTCATTCATCTCAGCGTAAAGCATTTTCAAATCTTGACCGGCGCGAATCTCTTCAGAGTTAGGTGCCTCGGCAAGCTCGGCCACCCGGCGCTGTTGTTTGGCCTCTGCTGCGACAGTAAATGCGCCCATAAGACATGCGGCCATAAATACCATCAACACAGCTACCCGTCGTGTAGTGCGACGACGCTCTAAGTGTTGCTCAAAGGCCATATTAGGCATGAAATCGGCGGTTTTCATTATTTGTACCCCCGCATTGCTAGGCCTAGTGGTATTGCCCACAAGTGTTGGTTTTCTAACACGTGCTTTGGAGCGTCAATGCCGAGCTTTGTAAAAGGCTTGGCGATCTCAGTTGGTATTTGCAGTGCAGTAGCCAGCGAAGATTCGACTTCAGGAAGGCTAGCACCAAAGCCACTCAGAAACACTTGTCCAAGTTTGGCGCCACGGTGACGGTTAGCATAATGGCGCAAGCATGCACGGACTTCTTGCGCCACAGATTCGGACTCAAGACGTAAGGCATGCAGTAATTCAGCACCGCGTCCAATGGCTTGTTCAGCTAGTTGAGATATAGAAGTTGCCTGGGTTGATTCAGAGGGGTTGGAGTCATCGTCGTCGAAAATCAATTTGTTCAAATCGATATCTTCAACATTTAATACTTTGTCGAGTGTGGCAACTAAACGCTCGCCGTTTAGTTGCATTGGCTTCAAGAAACGTAGCTCGCCACCTTGCATGATGCCGAAAAACGAGTGTCCAAAACCAAGATGTAGAAAACCCCATGGGCTTTCTAAATCGCCGTGCATCGCTTGTAAACCGCGTGCTAAAGGGAATGCAGAGATCTCAAGGCCACAAGTGCGCATGCGCAAATTGTCGACAGCATCTTCACAACGGCGTTTTTCTGACTGACCAACGCTAAGTAACAACAGTTCTTCACGAGCCTGTAAATTGTCTTCATCGGTATTGCCATTCAGCGGAATGTAACGATAAACAACACCTTCGGGGTCGGTGATTGAACGCAGCGCAGTATCCCTTAAGGTTTGTTGCATTTTGCTGCGATTGTGCTCGTCTACGGGCACTAAAGAGACCGCGACGTCGTCACCACTTAGGCTAACTAAGCAATCTTTGCCGCGAGTTTTTAACTCTTTTAAACGGGGCTGTAGATTCTCAACTACAGTCATGTGTCGTCCAGATCCAGCGGCTTCAACTTCTTCAGCACATCGAACCGACCAACCGCTAGGCCCACCATCCAGTTGTAAGATGCGTGTTTCTAGTGCTCCAAAGTGAACAGCTATCGGCGAGGTGCGAGTAATGAGTTTCATGGATTAAACCGTGGTGTATTCATCTTTCGGCAAGAAAGGTCACCAGACTTAAGTTAAATCCAACTAACTATCGCAGCAGTAGAAAATACGAACACCACGGCAGCAGCCAAGGCGATTAAAGGGCGTTTGTTGTCAGTTCTCATAGTTCAAATAGGACGACGCCGTCCTCGGTGACCTTGGTGGAGTTAATCTTGATGGAGCCAGTATCGGCCCAATAAACCCAACCTGTTGTATCATCAGGATTTAAGAAGGTACCACCTGGTTGTACCAACATGATGTTGGTCAAGTCATTAAAAGGGTTGGACGGTAAGGCATCACGTAAATAGGGGCCGAATGGGTAGCCGGCGGTGCCGATTGCAGCAGTCATTCCGTCTTCATCGCTGGCTAGTTGCAGTTGGTTAAGCAAAGTCTGCTCCGCCCACAAACTGGTAGCGTCGTCGAGTCCTGGGATCTGCTCGAAGTGCTGAAAAGTGTAAAAATCACATGCCGTGCGCATACGTCCAAGCTGTGACTGCACAGCTGCTACTTGCGCGCCGCTCACCGTGGTTTGAAAATTCGGCAACGCCATCGTTGCCAACACCATAATAATTGCGGTAACCACTGATAATTCTACCAAGGTAAAACCGGAATGCGATTTGGTGCGAGTTGTTTTCATTAGAGGAGAAGTCTTACCTTCACCCCCTTTGCGTCAATCACTCGCGCTTACATTAGCCGAAATATATAAAAATTACGGCAAGAAGTCTTTAATGTTCTTTAGCTTGGTCGGCAAATATTCTTCAATAACGAAATTCAAACCCCATTTGGCGAAAGCCTGCTGCTCGGCACGAACGCCCATTTTTAACATTTGCTTAATCGCTTTTTTCCATTTAGGATGTGCTTGGAAAAACGGGTCGTTTTTAAGTGCATCTTTAGCGCGCTTAATATCGACGGGCAGCAGCGGATGGGTAGCGTCTTCGAGTTGAAAATCGATGATGTCTTGGGGCGTCACTCCCATAAAGGTCGCCTTTGGCACGCAGAAATCTTTGTTCACGTGCGCCGACGAGCCTGAACCCACTTTCATGGTGCGGTAAATATTGCAAATACCGTAAGGGTCGCAGTCGACAAACACGTAAACAGGCAACTTCAAATCTTCGCTTAAGCGACGCGTGAACCGACGCGTAGCGCGAGTCGGTACACCGCCCATCTCAACCAAAATGCAGTTGGAGTTGCGCCAGTAGCGATGGTGATTCAAGCGCTGAAACATACCGCCGGTTTCAATGGCGATAATAAAGTCGGCGGTGGTTTCAAAGCCCAGATGGTCGACCGAACTCGGAATGGTGTACGCTCCTGAACCCATCGCCGCACAATCAGAACGAATCGGATCGCCTGTTTCGGGGTCGCGGTCGATAACCGTTAAGGCACCAACAACAGAACCACCGTGTTCCTCAGGACGGAAACGCAAAATCTCTCGTGTAACATCTTTCAATGAAAACATGCCTTCGATGTCGTCGAGCACGCTATCTGATTCGCGTTGTTCGCCAAATTTGGCATCGCCCCAATTCTTTGATACGTAGTAAGCTTCACGTTTCGTAGCAAAGTCGTCGTCAGAGACCATGTCCTTTGCCAGCGACATCAGCCGTAACGTTTGCGCAAAAGTTTTAACGGAATTTACATCTAAACGACGCGTTTTCATGTTTCCCGCCATCTCGAAGTAGCCGGTTTTCTTGTCGTAGGTCACGTTTTTGAGGTTACGTTGCGGCATTATCATTTCTGGTAATTCGCCACTATTCGCGACGTCAAACACCTCCTGCGCTACAGCGTTAATCGATGCAATTGCCACGTTAGACAAGTCAGCCTTACCTCTACGTTTAGACGGCCCTGCTTTACGCACCTTGCCGGATGGAGACTTTTTGGACTTTTTCTTAGTCACTTTCTTTTTCTTAGCAGCCATAATCTTAAATCTTACGGGTTGATTCCATTGTCGCGCGTAAGGCATCGACAGTGTCTTCGCGCACTTCGGGGTCGAGTCCCAAAATTTCTTGCAAGCCAATGCCGACATGCGGCAAGAATGCATCAATGTAATTGCGCTTTTGAAATTCAGAAGCGACCTTTTTGCCTTTGCGAATATGCACACCCAACTTGCGTCCGGCCTCTTGC
>JAPYTC010000033.1 GCA_029941685.1 Planctomycetota bacterium
AAGTAATTCTGGATAATCACAACTTATTAAGTGACTAGCCTCGTGCCGGAAATCATGCAAAATAGTTTGCGGCGGACTAGGCAACTCAGCCAACAAACGATCATCAGCCGGCAACACTAACAGCGCCAAACGCTGAGCAGTGAATGTACGCGGAGTATCAACACGTCCGCTTAAACCATTGGCCAAATAATATTGCTGTGCGACCAGAGGACTTTCAAACAAAATGACTTTGAATTCACCTTGGCTGGATTTTTTCCAGCGAGTCAGTGCCTTTTGCTGCGACTGTTGCAACGCTAACCACTGTTCTTGAAACGCACCGCGCCAATGTGCGTAACGCGTCGGAACGACCAACTCGAGTTGAACTGCTTTTGACAGTTCGGTTGAAGCGGGTGAACTACAACCAATTAACAGTAAAAATGCGAGCGAGACCTTCAACAAGTTATTAGCTCGCTAAATTTTCAGAACGTACTGCGCGACTTCTGCGAAGTGATCGACGTATTCAATAGTCAATCCGCTTTTCCATTCTGGTTTTAACTGCTCGACATCGCTTTTATTCATTATCGGCAGCAGAATCGTTTTAATGCCCATGATTTTTGCACCAAGAACTTTTTCGCGAACACCGCCGATAGGCATAACTTCACCGGTTAGCGAAATTTCGCCAGTCATCGCAGTGCGTGACTTCATTTTTTTACCGCGCAACAATGACAACATTGAAGTTGCAATTGCAATACCAGCCGACGGGCCATCTTTCGGTGTAGCGCCAGCAGGAAAGTGCATGTGCAAATCAATCTTCGAGAAATCAGTTTCGATTAATCCAAAACTTTCGGCGTTCGCATGAAGATAACTATGTGCAATATTGCACGACTCGGCCATAACCTTGCCCAAGCTACCCGTGGTCTTTACCGCGCCCTTACCCGGATAAGAAACACATTCGATTTCGAGCACATCACCGCCAAATGAAGTGTAAGCCAACCCTAGGGCAACACCTACTGGAGGCTGCAAGCGAATGCGATCGTCCAAGAACTTTGCGGGACCCAAGTATTTCTCAAGTTGATCTTTGGCAATCACTGGCTTTGGGCGACGCCGCTTCGCCAACTCTAATGTGCGTTTACGGCACAATGAAGCGACTTTCTTTTCTAATCCGCGAACCCCGGCCTCGCGCGTATAGCCATCGACTAAAGCACGTAAAGTTGTCACCGGTAATTTAAGTTGCGATGCGTTCAAGCCGTGCTCTTCAATCTGCTTTGGCAGCAGATAACGTTGTGCGATTTTGACTTTTTCAGAACGTAAGTACCCAGACAACTGAATGATCTCCATGCGGTCGCGTAACGGCGCCGGAATTTCATACAAGTTATTGGCAGTGGCAACGAACATCACATTCGATAAATCGAAAGGCACGTCTAAAAACAGATCGCTAAAGCCGTGGTTTTGCGCTGGGTCTAAAACTTCGAGCAAAGCACTTGATGGATCACCGCGAAAATCTTTACCAAGCTTATCGACTTCATCAAGAACAATCACCGGGTTGTTGGTACCGGCACGTTTAATCATTTGAATAAGTCGTCCGGGCATCGCCCCAATATAGGTACGACGGTGGCCTTTAATTTCTGCTTCGTCACGGATGCCACCCAGGCTCATGCGCTCGAGTTTACGCCCCATTGATTCTGCAATCGACATTGCTAATGATGTCTTGCCAACCCCAGGAGGGCCCACTAAACACAATATCGCACCACCATGTTGCGGACGCATTTTACGAACCCCTAAGAACTCAAGGATACGCTCTTTGGCTTCTTCGAGGCCATAATGATCGCGCTCAAGAACCGTTTCGGCGTTCTTGAGATTAATACGGTCAGTCGATGACTTGCACCACGGCAACTCTGTCAACCAATCTAAGTAGTTACGCACCACCGAATATTCTGGGGAAGCCGTCGGGATAGTACTGAGACGACTGATCTCGTCTAGTATTTTCTCGGCCACTTCTTTGGGGTATTCGTTTTCGTTGAGGCGCGACAAAAACATTTCGCGGTCTGCTTCTTCGGGCGCTTTCTCTTCACCCAACTCGCGGCGAATAATAGAAATCTGTTCGCGTAAGAAGTATTCTTTTTGTTGCTCTTCTATTTTATCGCGAATCTCTTTTTGGATACTATCGCCTAACTCAAGTGACACTAGCTCTCTGGTCAAACACTCACTTACCAACCGCAACCGCTCGCGCACATCAAGCTGCTCGAGAATTTTTTGCTTTTCTTTAACCCCATTAACTAAATATGCTGCTGAAAAATCTGCAAGATGGCCCGCTGGATCGATGTTAAGCGCAGCGACATTAAAGTCGTCGCCAAGGTTGGGCTGATGCTCGGCCACCTGCTGCGACAACGACATCACGTTGCGCGCTAATGCACCAGTCTCGTCACCAGCTGGATAAATGTCTTCGGGGTAGCTGACCTTGGCTACCGGCACAGACTTTACTCGTACGAAACGCTCAACCTTAAAGCGTCGAATTCCGCGGCATAAATAATTTGTATTACCATCGGGAAGACGAATGCGCTTATGGATTTCAGCAATAACGCCAATACGCGCAAACTGCGATGACTTTGAAATCACCCCACCCTTGGGCATACCAGGTGCATACAGCAACGCAACTTTTTTGCCCTGCGCCATGGCTTTCTCCATAATATCAGTCTCGTAACCGTGTTGGGCATGCACGGGCATAATCAAGCTCGGGAAAGGCACCGACTTACGTAGCGGGAACACCACAGTCAGGTTTGGTAGAGAATCCTCTTTTACCGCGGGCAATGCCAACAATTCGCGCGCGGCCCCTTCGACGGCAGAACGTTCAGAATCAGGGATGACGACATCGATGTCGTCAAAATCGTCAGAGGGGTTATTGTTACTCATGGCAGTCTAGTATCGCATCTCCTTCAGATTTTGCGATGAGCGCAGCACCACAAGAATCAGACCAAACATTGACTAAGGTGCGCAACATGTCAAGGGGGCGGTCGATAGCTAGCAACAACATCGCACCCTCAATCGGTAAGCCTAGGGCTGCCAAGATAGCCGTCATCATGATCAAGCCGGCGGACGGGATGCCAGCAGCACCAATTGATGCGAGTAAAGCAGTGATTACGATAAACACTTGCTTAGCTAAAGTTAAATCGAAGTCGCCGGTCGAAGCGTAATACTGAGACAAGAAAATCACGCCAACACATTCGTAGAGCGCGGTGCCATCCATGTTGACGGTGGCGCCCAGTGGTAATACGAAAGACGAGTGCTTATTCGACACTCCACCACGATGTTCGGCGCTCTTAATGGTGACCGGCAAGGTTATCGATGATGACGACGTCGAGAAAGCAGTCATCAATGCCGGTGACATTGCTCTGAACCATCCAATCGGCGAAATGCCACCAACAAATTTCAATAGCATGGGCAAAATAACGCAGGCATGAAAAAGCAGGGCAAATGCGACGATTGCCATGTAATACAGCAACGGTTTAAATGTCGCGAAGCCAGTTTCGCCGACTACCTTGACTACTAATGCAAAAACACCATACGGGATTAATTTAAGTATACCGCTTGCGAGAGACATCATGACTTCAAAGAATGATTCGAATAAGCTCTTGATGCGTGAACCATGTGGCTCGGGTGTTTTACCGATGAAATAACCGAGCATAAGGGCAAACACGATGATTTGTAGCATAGAGCCGTTGTCTGACAGCGCACTGAATATGTTTTGCGGCACCATGCGCAACAGAATATCAACGAACGACATACCTTCGCCAGGAGCGAAGTTGTCGGGCATGGGCAAATTCAGGTTAGCGCCCACGCCTGGCTGAGTTAGGTTGATGACTAACAGTCCGGTGACAATCGCCAGAAAACTAGTGAGCATGTAATAGCCCATCGTCTTAGCACCGAGCCGTCCGAATTCTTTGCCGCCCGCGATACCTGCCACACCGGTAACGACACTGCTTAGCACTAGTGGCACGATTAACATTTTGAGCAAGCTCATGAAAATGTTTGCTGCCATCACAAACGGCGCCAACCATACGGCACGCTGTGAATTTGGGTCGAGCACTTCGAGAGTGACCTCGTGCCCCGCCTTAGTAATTGTCTGAACTAAATATTCAGCGGCAGTGACTTCCTGCAGGAGCCAACCACCGATTACGCCTAGTAACATGGCTAGACCGATTTTGGTGTGCATTTTCACGCCACCATTGTAGCAAAAATAGGTTAAATCTCGACGCCAAACGCACCTTTAAGCGCGAATCCAACCGCCATCGACACTACCACAAACCAAATCATGATATCGATTTCACCGCCGCCTAAAAACCCTAGCGCAGCTGGCTGGTAATCAATCGTAATCGATTGCAAGAACCCATCAGACGGTAACACCGGGTCACCGAAGTAAACAATTGGGTCGTGCGCCGCCGCAAATTCAGCAAGGGGCTGTGAAGTTCGCATACGCGCTAAGCGCTGTGGATCGGTACCGACTTCTAGATTTTTCACGACGCTGTCATCGCCATGAGTAAGAGCAATAGGCCATGAACCATCGACGCTCGGTGTCACCTTAAGCAACATAACCGGTGACGCACTATCATCGAGATTCACGCGCTGATCAAGCACAATACCGTCACCCAAATCAAGACTAATGTCTTGCGGATGAATCCCGGCGTGCAATTCGACCACCACCGTTTGCTGTTGCCCTACCTCAACTGGCTGGTAGGCGTACAAACTATTTAGCTGAAACCACACAATCATGAATGGCGCCGATAGCACCACCATCGGCAACAAGTTTAAGCCGATGTAAGCGAAATTCCATGTCAGAGTTTTCGCCGTAGAAAAAAGAACGTTTTTCAGGTCGTCTGGAAATAGACGAATCGCTAGCAAGTTAAATTTAATACGGTCTTTAACAGCGACAATACCCGCTTGCGAGGATACGTGTGGAAAAGCCAGCAAAAACAAAATGCCAACCAAGCCTGAAATTACGGTAACCACCACCAATGAACCGGCCCAGCCCAATGCCATATCAAAGGCATTAAAGAGCATATTCATTACCGCTGGGACAAAATAACCCACAGCGACCAAGGCTGCACAAATCCCGATTACCCGTATTCGATCTTTCATACTATTAATTAGCTAATGTAGCCAAGGCCCTTAAGGCTTTCTGTAATTGCGTCATCAGAGGTGCCTGCACCTTCAATGCCCTTCAATTCTTTCTCAAGGACGTGCTCGATGAATTCTTCGACTGAGCCGTAGCCAGCGATTTCTGCACATTGCTTACAACGCTCAAGAACGTCTTTATTGATTTTTACTTTATTACCACCAAACATTTTTTTATCTCTCTATTATGAGTTTAGAACAATGGGACTCCGTCAAGATTCTCGGGAGCTTCAACTGCGAACAATTTGTAAAGGGTTGCAGTGATGTCTTCAAGAGCCGGGTCTTTAACAAGATCGCGACCGTTAACGCTGACAATAGTGCCGCGTACTAATTCTGGGTCCATTAAGTGTGAACCCGACCAACGCGAATCGTTATCAACGATAACCCCCTCGCCAGTAACTGCGCCCGTCGCGCATTCGTCGGAAGCACCAAAGCCAACGTTAAAGCCCAACTGCAAGTCAGGAGCATGCATCAACTCGTCGCCGCTGAAAACTTCATCGGCGCGCTTAATCGAAGTGAACACTTTATTACCCTGGTCAGTCATAGCCATCAATTTGGACGTCATCTCCACCATCAATGCGTCGGCCTCACTGTCGCTAACTATACCTTGCGATTCACGACCTTGGCGGTTAATAATGATGCCATTAAATCCGACTGCGTAAGCCTTCGACTTAGACCAATCGATATCGTCGCCGGCCAAACCGTGCGCACCAGTCTTAGTCTTGCCATCAGCCATAACCAAGTAACCTTCTTGCACCAACCAATCGTTGGTGTGCATCTTGCGGCGGAACGGAGCGAATCCGTGGTCAGACATCACGATAACTTCAATTTCTTCGCCGTGCTTCTTCTCGAGCTCGGCAACACGGCCCATCAACTCGCCAAACATCGTGTCAATCTGCATGTAAATGCGATCAATCTGCTTATCGTAAGGCACGCCGTCGTACTCGCCAGCCGCCTCTTGATGCGGATGCTCATCGTCAAAGGTATGCCACAACATGTGACAGCGCATATCGAGTGAACCCGCGTACAAGAACAACAAACCGCCAGTCTCGTCAATTTGATCAAAACCGTAATGCATCATCGCGGTGCGTTCTTCGAGCACCATGTCTGATTCGTTAATAAAACCAGAAGTGTCTAGCACATGACCTTTGTAGGCCTTGTAAGCATCAGCAAATCCTTGCGTAAAGTAAGGACCAATCGCATCAGCCAATTCACCGGCAGCTTCGTCAGGTGTAGATATCGGTGAAACCGGAGCCCAAGGATCGAACTGCACGGGCACCGCATAAGCCTCGAAAGGCTCAGCAGAAACGAATCTAAAGCGCGTATAGCCAGGAACTGGAACCATACCGCCCAACATCGCGAATTCAATCGGCACCCAATTCGACCACTCGCCTAATTCGGCAGTGGCATAAGCGCCATCGATGTCTACTGCAAGTACAGGAGCATCGCCAGTGTTATCTACCATCAAGCTGATTGGCATAAACACCTCTTGTTCGCGCTCGATTTTCTTCGCCACCTTATTTGCAGCAGCGAAATCGCCAGCATCTTCAGCAGCGTGTTGCTCGGCCAACAATGCGTCAACATTAATCATGGTGTCGGCCGGACCGTAAATACGGGACGAGGACTTCCATAGATTTTTGTTGCGGCGCTTCATCTTAATGCGCTCGACGCGGTACGAATCAGACACACGCGCGTTTTGGTCTTCATCTTCGGTGAACAAATACGCCACACCAGAAAGCGCACCAACCAAGTCAGGAGTGCCCATGTCAGGGAACACTACTGCCTTTGACTCGGTCAACGGGTACGAAGCAGGCATGCGGTGCACATAAACGGGCACGCCTTGTTCAGACATGACTTCCCAGAATGCCGGGTACTTACGCGTAGAACGAGAATCGCCACCCGTAAGCGGCACGTCGTAACCAAACAAAGTCATTTGCATTCCGACTTCATCGGTTTCAACCATTGAGGATTTAATCCCATAGTCGTCGCGGTTAACGTGAATAAAATCGTACAAGCCATGCTTGCCAGGATTAACTCCACTGATAAAGTTTGACCAAGCAACCGGTGATTGCGGTGGCCACGATGTTCGCAGTGATTGTAAGTTCGAGCCTCCCGCAATTGCCTTAGCAAAGTTAGGCATCATGCCGGCATCAATACGCTCTTGCAACATCTCTGGGTCTAAGCCATCGACGCCGAATACCACAACGCGCTTTTCGGAAGTCAATTCGGCATCAGAGCAAGCGCCAAATAAAGCGCAAACCGCAACAAAAATGAGTGAGGACCTCTTCATTAAAACAGTGGCTTTCCTTGCATGTTAGCTGGCACATCGATACCGAACAACTTAAGCGCCGTTGGGCCTAAGTCCATTAGGTTAGGAGTGTCGGTGTTAATTGGAGTATCTGAGAACAACACACCAGGTACTTCACGCGGGTCAATACAGTGATCACCCGACCAAGACTTGGTGTTGTCTGAGAATACTTCGACAGGACAAGCGCCAGTGGCACAATCCCATGAGTTACGGTAGCCGCGCTTATAGCCCATGAACAAGTCTGGAGCTTGGAATACATACGGGCCAGTGAATATCTTTTCGGCGTCGAACACTTCGCGGAAAATCTTTTCGTTAGTCTTAGGGTCGACCAATGCAGAAAGCTTAGCCACAATCTCGGCTTTAACAGCTTCCAACTCGTCGCCCTCTGCCACGATACCGTCACGCTCGCGCGCGGCACGGTTGATGAACATACCCGTCAAACCAAGAGAGAATGCTTTGGTCTTGTGCCAATCGACATCTTGCAACCAGTCCCGAGAAATCTGCTTACCACTTGCTTCATCGACAGGCGCAGAATCTTTCAGCACCAAGTAACCGTTATCGCGCAACCAAGCATTAAGGTTAATACCGCGCTTAAACTGGCAGAAACCGTGGTCGGAGATAATCATCAAGCGATCACGTTTCGGGTCGAGCTTTTTACGGACTTCAGCAACAAGATCATCGGCAATGCCATAAATCTCGGCAATCTTATCCTTGCCCCACTCGGTGTCTTTACCCGCATTAGCCGGATGGCTTTCGTCAAGGTAACGGTGGAACATGTGCGATACGCGGTCAGTGCCGTCAAACACACAAACGACTGAGCCCTTGGGTGTCTTGTCTAGTGCGTCAAACAATTGACTGCGACGCTCTTGCCAAATGTTCAGGGCCTGTTTCCAGAATGCTTCTTCGTCGATTACGCGCTCGTTAAGCGCCCAAGTATCTTCGGCCAAACCAAGCGTAGCGAATGGACCATGTTTTTTCGCAAGGTAAATCGAATATACCGTTGGATGCGCAATTGGCATCGCTGGGTTTGACGGGTCGATGTTAATCGGGGTCATGTACAAACCGAATTCAGGCCCGGTGCCCATGCAGTAAAAGCGGGCGATGCCAGTGACCTTAGCTTTACCCTTCTTAGCCTTAAACTCGAGAGTAATCCATTCGGAGTAATCTTTCACGCCTATCTCAACGATTTGCTCGTCGCCTTTAGCGCCAATCGTTAAACGTATTTTTTCGTTTTCAGTGAGCACATCGACACGCATCGGAATGCGCATTGGACTGACCTCGTTAGCCGAAGGGTCTTGCGGTCCAGTAATCGGGCAACGCATCGTGTCACCGGAACGACCTACCATTAACACATCACCGCCAGCATCAGGCCCCGTAAGCGCAGGGTCAGTAGTCCAGAAAGTGAAACTACCTTGGGTGCCTTTTAAGTCAGGCACGCACATACCACTTAAACACACGCCATTAAACTCTTCTGGCGGAAATGTTATCGGCACGCGGATGATATTGGAAAAAATGCCCTTGTCGCCAAGAGTCTTCCACCATGGAGTGCCCTTCCGCAACAAACGAATGCTTGATGTTGACTTTTTGAAAAAATCTTTCTTGCCAATCTTCAACAAAGCCTTTTCGCCAGTAGTGATTTCGGTAGAAGAAAGAATAGGTAGATAAGTACACGGGTCGCGTGTAATGAAATCGAAAATATTGTGGCGCGACGAGTCTACACCCGTTGAAAATGACGACCATGCAACCGGTGACATCGAAGGATAAGAAGTTTGCAATGGACTAAAAGTGCCCTCTTCTGCAAGCGCCTTCATGTTGGGCATACCGCCTTCGTCCATGAAGCGCTGGGCAAGACGTGGGTCCATGCCATCGAAGCCGATGATGACCAAACGCTTGGTGTCGCCTTTGATGCGACCTTTGCCAGTCACCAAGCGGAACAACATTTTTAGCGGGTAAATCGCCAAAATGCCTATGGCCAAAAATAGCGATCCTACTAGTACTAAGCCGCCGGATAAGAATGCAAAACCGGCTCCTGGGCCGATGTATGCGTGCGCTGGTTCGAGGCCAACTAGCCAGGCCATGGCTACGGCGAAACACAGAAGGAGTTTCTTGCTCTTCATCTAGATTTAATTATGATTTATCCACAGATAAGAAGAAAGGGGCTGAGAGCCCCTTTCTTTATTTCAACAAACCATTTACGCGTTTGCAGTGGCTGTTGCAATGTAGCCATTTGACTCGAGGTAATCCATGATTACCGCTAATGATTCTTCAGCAGTTTGAGTCTCAGAGTTGACCGTAATCTCAGCATTTTCTGGAGCCTCATAAGGATCTGAGATGCCTGTGAAATTCTTGATTTCACCTGAAATTGCTTTAGCGTACAAGCCTTTCACGTCGCGGCGTGTCAATTCGTCGATTGAACACTCGGCGTAAACCTCAACGAAGCGGCCAGACATTGAACGGCATTGGTCACGTACTTCGGCATACGGAGAAATGGCCGCTGTGATTACAGCAGCTCCGTTGCGAGAAAGAAGCTTGGCTACATAGCCGATACGGCGTACGTTGGTGTCGCGGTCTTCTTTAGAAAAGCCCAAACCCTTTGAGAGGTTTTCACGCACCTCGTCACCATCGAGGACCTCGACTGACGCACCACGTTGACGCAATTCACTTTCGATCATGCGAGACAGAGTCGACTTACCTGAGCCAGAAAGGCCGGTAAACCAGAGAGTAAATCCTTTTTTGTTGGACATTGTTTTAATTAAGAGTTGGGATTTTTTATTACTTAAGCTTTCCTTCTAAGAAGGGCACTTCGAAGCACTTTTCGTGCATGATTGGACCGTGTCCAAAATAACCTGCTTCGCCAAACAGCTCGCCGTGGTCAGCAGTAACGATGACCCAGGTGTCTTTAGGAAGCATGTCGTAGAATCGCGGGAACACCACTTTGTCGAGGTATTTAACGGTATCAATTTGACGTTGACGGCACTTATCGATCATTTCCATGTCCATCCAATCTCCTGACTCGTTGTCAGAGACCAAATCACCGGTACTATCATCAATTTGATTGTCTAGCTTACGGAAAATACCGTTAACACCCGAAATGTGCGGCAGGTCGTTTTTGTCTTCATCAGGCAAACCATAAGGGTAGTGGGTTT
Source organism: Planctomycetota bacterium (assembly GCA_029941685.1). Taxonomy (GTDB): domain Bacteria; phylum Planctomycetota; class UBA1135; order UBA1135; family UBA1135; genus JAPKEZ01. The sequence goes on from JAPYTC010000033.1 coordinate 10,603, forward strand.
CACCGACGTTCATCAAGTAGAACTGCGGAGTATTGCCCTTAATACCTTTAGATTCACGTGTTTTGTGGTTTTCGATATCGTCGAGCATCGCCAACATATCATTATGCTTAGGCATCAACTTGAAAGTATCGAAATCGCGGTTAATACCCGTTGCTGGGTTTAGAACCGGCAACGAAACCAAAGCGTGATTCTCGTAACCCATTGACTTCATGTATGAAGGCAACCATAAGTGTGGGATCATCGCTTCGAAACCAGCTTCGTCTACACCTAGACGATCTTTGAATTTATACAAATCTTCTTTGTAGTATTCAGAAGCATAGACTTCGGTTGGACTGGTATGCGGCACCAAACCTGTAAGTAGGTTGTAGTGCGACGGCGCAGTCCAGCCGGCGTATGAGTAGCGCTTTTCAACGTTATGCAGGCCTCCGCAAAGTTTCGCAATATTCTCAGGTTCGGCCGCCATGAATGAATCGTAGCGACATGAGTCGAGAGTAATAACAAACAAGTGATTGTTCGTGCGTTTGTTCTTAAAGAGACCGAGCATAGGTGTTTATTATTAAGCGGTAGTTGGAGTAGCGTACGACTCGATCAAGATGTCTGCTACTTCTGGACGAGTGAATTCAGCAGGCGGACGTATGCCTTCTGACAACATCTCACGTACTTTTGTTCCACTCAAGAAAATCTTATCTTCATTGCTAGCAGGTGATGACTTAGTTGAAGCCATGCCGCCGGTTAGCTTGCAGTAGAATGCATGCTCGAAGAGAAGTGTTTCGATGAGGATTTCGCCTTCAGCAAACTGCTTGAAGATGTCTTGCGCATCGAATGTACCATAGTAAGAACCAACACCAGCGTGGTCGCGACCAATGATGATGTGAGTACAGCCATAATTCTGACGACATACCGCGTGCAAAATCGCCTCGCGTGGTCCGCCGTAACGCATCGCCTGTGGGTAAACAGCAAGCATCGTGCGATCGAGTGGGTAGTACTTAGCCATTAGCGCGTGGTAACAAGCCATCCGCACATCACTAGGGATGTCGTCTGCCTTAGTATCGCCTACCAATGGGTGAATGAGCAATCCGTCAACCTGCTCAATTGCAACCTTAGTAAGGTATTCGTGAGCGCGGTGGATTGGGTTACGTGTTTGGAAAGCAACGATTTTGTCCCAGCCCTTCTCGGCGAATGCCGCGCGAGTCATGGCAGGTGTTAGACGGAATTCGTTGTGCTTCGGGTAAGCAGGCAGGTTTGCCACTTCGATTGAACCACCGACATATGTATCGCCGATTGAATTCAAGTAATCAGATGCAGGATGCTCAGCATCGCCCTGGTAACACTTAGTTAACTCAGCAGCCTTGTCTGGCTGGTATGCATCACTCACGGTCATCACACCGTAAACAGTGCCGTCTTCACCCACCAAGGCAACTTCGTCGCCGGCAGCAGCCGATTCGCCAGCTTTTGGTGCAAGAACCACAGGTAGTGGCCAAGCTGCACCATTTGCAAGGTGCATGTTGTCGCACACGCCGTTGTAATCATCGACACCCATGAAGCCATTAAGTGGGCTCATGGCGCCAGTAGCGATCATTTCGAGGTCGCTAGCTTCGCGTGAGTTAAGAGTAATTTTAGCCAGGCCTTCCGCCTTTGCTAAAAGAGCTGTGCGTGCGTCGCCTTCGACTACGCAATTTACAAGTGTTCCGCCGTGTGGAGCAATCATCTGATTATTTTTGGTTATGTGAGGAGTGGTTTAAAGGTACCCAAGGTTTTTAAGCTTTTGGCGGATGGCCGCGAGCTCGTCGGGTGAAAATTCTTGATCGTCTTTTGACTCTACTTCACTCATCAAATCACGTAAAACGTAAACAATGAATTCAGTTGGTGAAGAGAACCCAGAGCTCGCAATGACCTGTTGCACTCTGCGATACAGAGGACGAGGGATTTTCACGGTAGCTTTAGATTCTTTTTGCATGGGAGTCTTGGGTGGCAAGAGTGCGATAGGTTACACGATTGGAGTGCAATAGGTATACCTAACTAGCATTTTTTGCCTTACAGCATCAAATATCGACCCTTTTAAAGGTGTTCTGAAGTGTTTTTGGGTTTTATTTGTGATTAGCTGAAATTGTTGTAAGATTATTGCCCATAGGCAGTTCTGCCTCCAACCCTTTAGCAAAATGCGACTTTCTACAATACTCTTAATCAGCGCCATTTTGGGCGCATGTTCTGGCGATTCTGTGCCCGTTTTCACTGATGCTGGCGCTGCAATCGATCAAGCTGACTCAGCAATGAGTGCCGGCGACGAAGATTTGGCCAAGGCTGGCTACGAATACGCCCGTGATAATGGCGATAGCGATATCCAGGCTGATGCTCTAATGGGATTATTCGAGCTAGGTTGTGCGGGCGCCGACGACGACATGGCATTCGTGAACTTTGAAGCACTGTCATCTTCTCATGCGGGCAAGTTGACTCAAAGCGAATTAAAACGCATGGTTGATTTATGCGTAACTAGTGCAACTATCGAAACTGGCGATGGC
>JAPYTC010000034.1 GCA_029941685.1 Planctomycetota bacterium
GAGATAAACAGAAGCTTTTCGCCAAGTTATTTTCTTAGATGCGCGGTTGTTAGCGTTCATGGTATTGCGGGTTATGCCTGCGTACTAGATAATTGTCGCACAGTTGCTTCACCAATCAACCATCAACATGAAATTCCTCATAATCGTACTATTAATCGTCGCTGCATGTGCTGGCGAGCCACAAACGACTCCGCCTATTGCTTCTGCTCCTGCCGAGATTGATTCGGCCGACTCAACCAGCTCCGACAGCAACTCTCTCGACTTATCCGAGCGCATCACCTCAAGCCCATCTGAGTTAGCGGCTATCAAGGCCGAGCAAGATTATCTCAATGAGATGGCTAACGAGGGTATCTACCCCGAGACCACGCCAACTCAAATCACGGTTAAGTATCACCGTTCTGGCCTGACCATTGGCCTTTATAACGAGTCGTATGTCTCGCAAACGGATTACTACCAACAGCAACGCTCAAGCGCGTCTTACAAAGTCATCCCTGACATCGAGATGGGTGCTTTGCTTATGGCGCTTACTAATGTCGATTTTTTCAAAGAGGCAAAAGATGGCATCATGCGTTATACCGGTGCTAGTGTATCCATTATTTTACGTAGAGGAAGCACGAGCTACAGCCTAGCATGGGGTCCACAGGTGAATACCGACTTACACAAAATCACCAATTTGTCTGCCGACAGCATTCGTCTGATGTATGACACCACGCGTTCGATTCAGGTTATTGATAACGAGAGTGGTGGTGATTACTTCCAAGAAGAAAGCAATCGCATCAATCAGCAGAACGCATTGCAGCGCGTAAAACCACGCCAATGAGTTCGTCACCACGTCTGATTGTGGTTGTGCCAGCTAGACGTGCTTCAACACGCCTGCCCGACAAACTGCTTTTGGCTGACAGCGGGCGTCCATTGCTAGTGCATACCTTGCAGCAATGTGAAAAGGCAAAATTGCCAGACTTGGTTGTTGCCGCTGTAGATGACGTCGACCTGCAGACCGTTGCTTGCGATGCTGGTTTTCAAGCGGTGATGACCGACCCTGATCTACCGAGCGGTACCGATCGAGTATGGGCTGCGGCTCAACAATACCCATCAGCAGAATTCATCGTCAATGTTCAGGGCGACGAAGCTGAAATTGATCCTGACGTCATCGACTTGTTATGCCAAGCATTGCTCGACGGATCACCCACAGCAACACTCAGCGCGCCGTTGGCTGACGAACAACGCGACGACCCTGATGCTGTAAAAGTAGTGACTGCAATCAACGGCAACGCCTTGTATTTTTCGCGCAGCGCCGTCCCTTTTGTGCGTGGCGAAGACGCTGGCGCTAGGTTACATATAGGCATTTATGGATTTCAGCGCAAATACCTAAAGCGCTTCGCCGAACTCGCGCCATCACCACTTGAGATGTGCGAAAAACTCGAGCAACTGCGCTTATTAGAGAATGACATTGCGATGCGAGTCATAAAATGCGCTCATGCGGGTATCGGAATCGATACCCGGCGAGACTACGATATGTTTCTTCAGCGGCACTCAACATCCCTCCCCAATAATGACTAAATTCATCTTCGTAACCGGCGGCGTCGTTTCATCTCTCGGCAAAGGAATCACTACGGCAGCACTTGCCGTTCTCCTTGAGAAACGCGGCCTCAAAGTTTCTATCCAAAAACTAGATCCATACATCAACGTCGATCCTGGCACGATGTCACCGTTCGAGCACGGCGAAGTCTACGTAACCGAAGACGGCTACGAAGCCGATCTTGACTTGGGCCATTACGAACGCTTCTCTAATGCACCTATCGGCCGTCATTCTAATGCGACCACGGGTTCGATTTACTCCGAGGTGATTCGCAAAGAGCGCGCGGGCGAATATCTCGGGCAGACGGTACAGGTGATTCCGCATATCACCGATGCTATTAAGCGAGTAATTACCACCGGCGCTGCTGAAGGCACCGATATCTCTATTGTTGAAATTGGCGGCACAGCTGGTGACATCGAGTCACTTCCTTTCCTCGAAGCGGTTCGTCAATACGCGCTCGAGCGTCCACGTGAACAAACGATGTTTGTGCATTTAACGCTGTTGCCATTCTTGAAGGCATCTGGAGAAATGAAAACCAAGCCAACGCAGCAGTCGGTGGGCAAATTACGCGAAATTGGTATTCAGCCTGACGTACTGGTATGCCGTTGTGAGCATCCAATGACCGAGGGCATGCGCAAAAAGATTTCGATGTTCTGTAACGTGCGCGAAAATAATGTTATTCAAGAAATTGACGTGCCAACAACCATCTACGAAGTGCCGCTTGACCTACAAAAGCACGGCCTAGATGTTGCTGTAGTCGATCGCTTGGGGTTACCGTCCGTAGCCAATGTCGACATGAGCGATTGGCAAGACCTAGTCACGCGTTGGGCAAACCCACAACACAACATCGAGATTGCAGTAGTTGGAAAATACATCGAGCTGCATGATGCTTACAAATCGATTTATGAATCGTTGGCGCATGCTGGGACTGCCAATGATACAAAAGTTAAATTTCGCAAAATCGCTGCAGAAAGCTTATGCGACGGCGACGTAAATACTGCTCTTCAAGGTGTGAGCGGTGTACTCATTCCTGGTGGCTTCGGCGAACGCGGTCTCGAGGGCAAGATAAATGCCATTCGGTGGGCGCGAGAAAACGACATTCCTACTTTTGGAATTTGTTTTGGCATGCAGGCGATTACTATCGAGTATGCGCGCAACGTTGCTGGCATCACTGACGCCAACACATCTGAGGTCGACGAAAATTGTGCTCACCCGGTTATCGACCTAATGGCCGAGCAAGAAAATGTTTCAGACAAAGGCGGTACCATGCGCCTCGGCGCTTATGCATGCCGCGTTGTTCCAGATACCAAGCTGGCCGACATTTACGACTGCGACATGGTTTTTGAGCGTCATCGTCACCGCTGGGAATTTAACAATACCTATCGCCAACAACTCGAGAAAGCTGGCCTTACTGCGTCAGGTATTTTCGAAAAGCGTGATCTAGTCGAAGTGGTTGAAATTAGCGACCGCGACTTTTTCATTGGCGTGCAATACCACCCAGAATTCAAGTCCAAGCCATTGGCGCCACATCCATTATTTTTGCGCTTCGTTTCAGCTTCATTAAAGCAACAGCTCAACTCTAACTCTGCTCAGTCAGTAGAAGCATAGGCATGTCAGAACAACAAATCCCAAGCGGTGACTTCCGTATTTTCGTCCAGAAGATTGCGATGCAAGGCTTCTACGCTCTTGGCTTAATCGAAGTGCCCGGCGCTCCTAAACAAGAGCCGAACCCCGAGATGGCGCGTGGCGTCATCGACGATTTAACTATGCTGCGCGAAAAGTGTGCTAGCAACCTCGAGGAAGGCGAAACATTGACTCTCGACAAGTTCATTAGCGACCTCCAGAACCAGGTTGCTGAGCTCAGCAAGTAATGACACGCTATCTTGTCACTTCGGCCCTGCCTTACGCAAATGGGCCGATTCACTTCGGGCATATCGCAGGCGCTTACTTACCCGCTGACGTTTATGTGCGTTACCTAAAAATGGCTAAGGGTGAAGACAAGGTCCTCTATGTTTGTGGTACCGACGAGTACGGGGTGGCGATCACCATGAAAGCCGAAGCCGCGGGTAGTGACTACCGTTCGTATGTCGACAAATGGCATAAAGAGATTGGGAACTTGTTTGATAATTTCGCAATCGACTTCGATATTTTTTCCGGGACAGCGCGCTGCGAATTTCATCAGGGTGCAAGTCAAAAGTTCTTCCAAGTACTTCTCGACAAGGGCTTCATTACCAAGCGCACCGAGAAGCAATGGTTTTCTGAGCAAAGTCAACGCTTTCTACCTGACCGTTACCTCCAAGGCTCTTGCCCTGACTGCGAATTCGAGAAAGCTCGTGGCGATGAGTGTCCAAAATGCGGGTCATGGATTGATGCGCGCGATTTAGGTAACCCCGTAAGTCTTATTGATGGCTCGAAGCCTATCCTGAAGGACACCACACACTGGTATATTGATTTACCCGCCTTGCAAAAGGCCGGCCTAAAAGACTGGTACGAAGGTCAGCACACCAACCATCCTATTAAAGGTTGGAAATCAAATGTTGATGGTTACGTGCAAGCAATGCTTCGCGACCTACACGACCGCCCGATTACGCGCGATCTCCCATGGGGCGTTCCCTTGCCAGACGGCATTGAAGGTGCGGACGGTAAGGTGCTTTACGTGTGGTTTGACGCGCCTATCGGCTACATCAGTGCCACAATGGAGTGGGCGCATAACAACGGTACGCCTGACGCCTGGAAAGACTGGTGGCAAAGTGATGAAACGCGCTTAGTTCACTTCATCGGCAAAGACAATATCGCGTTTCACACAGTAGTGTTTCCGAGTATGCTTCTCGGCCAAGGAGACGCATGGGACGGCAGAAACTTTGTTTTGCCATGGTCGGTGCCGGCTAACGAGTTTTACAATTTACAGGGCAAGAAGTTCAGTACATCCGAAGGATGGTATATCGACAACGCGAGTTTCTTCGAAAACTACAACTCTGATGCTGCCCGCTTTCACGTATTACTTTCTGCACCAGAGACCTCCGACAGCGAATTCAACTGGAATGAATTTCAGTCAACCAACAACTCGTTGCTTGCTGATAAGATTGGCAATTTAGCAAGTCGTGTTCTAAAGTTCGCCAACAAGCGTTTCGACAACAAAATACCAGCGGTAGACGGCGTTCTTGAAGATGAGTTTTTGACTGCATCGCGCGCAAGCTTCGCACAGATTTCAGGTTTCATAGAAAGTCACGAACTACGCAAAGCAGCGCAGGCATTAATATCTGGATGCTCCGCACTAAATCAGTTTTTTGACAAGCTCGAGCCCTGGAAAAAAATTAAGTCCGAAGACCCGGCCGAGCAAATGCTGTGCGCCCAAGCTATCGAACGCTGCATCGCTCACTTCAATTTGTTAAGTCGGAGGCTTGCTCCTTTCTGCCCTCGCTCTGCAACTCAATTAGCTGAGATGCTCGGCGACGCCGCAAGCGACGACACCTCTTGGGGCAGTGACGAAGTGAACGAAGTGCTTGCCGCAGGAACCGAACTTGGTATAGCAGAAGTGTTGTTTGCCAAAATCGACAATGACGCTATTGCTGCCGAAATCGAAAAGCTCAAAGGATAAAAAAAAGCCTCGGATCGCGATGAACCGAGGCCAAGAGTAACCCTTAAGTGTTACTTGCCGTTTACTGCGTCTTTCCAAGCCTTTGCTGGCTTGAAGCCAACAGACTTGCTAGCTTTAATCTGCATTGTTTCGCCAGTCTGTGGGTTGCGACCCGTGCGTGCTGCACGGCTGCGTTTAGACCAGGTTCCGAAACCAGCAATAGAGACTTGGTCGTCTGAAGAGACGCCGTCTTTGATTGCTTGAAGGACAGTGTTTACAGTTTCTTCTGCAGCAGACTTAGTGGTTTCCAGTTCTGCACATACAGCTTCTATTAATTCGCGCTTATTCATTGATTTTCAGGGTGTTTGAGAGTTGGGGGGAGGTTTGATTTTTTGAAGAGTTGCCAGCCCTAGAAATTTAGAGCCGGCGGTTTTTTTGTTAGAAGCGTCTCGCCTACTTTTTCTTACGGACGACTTTCTTCTTGGTAGCTTTCTTCTTAGCTACTTTTTTCTTAGCCTTCTTCTTAGTCACCTTTTTCTTAGCAACTTTTTTCTTGGCCTTCTTCTTAGCCTTCTTTTTTGCCTTTTTCTTGGCAGGCTTCTTCTTAGCTACTTTTTTCTTAGCAACTTTTTTCTTGGCCTTCTTCTTAGCCTTCTTCTTGGCTGGCTTCTTTTTAGCTACCTTTTTCTTGGCAACCTTTTTCTTGGCCTTCTTCTTAGCTACCTTTTTCTTGGCAACTTTTTTCTTGGCCTTCTTTTTAGCTACCTTTTTCTTGGCAGGCTTCTTTTTTGCTACCTTTTTCTTGGCAGGCTTCTTTTTCGCTGCTTTCTTTTTAGCAGCTTTCTTTTTTGTTGTTTTTTTTCTTGCAGCCATTTTGACTCCGATTCTGGATCCTGAGAAACAGCAAGCTCGCTGGCTTAATAACGAGATGCCGATGGAGGGCAACAACCTTTTGTTTTATGTTTGCACATACAACATGTAGTTGCTGTTTTACTCACATCGACAGACTAAATAAAAATTCTCTCGAAAACAAACATTATTTTGCTGTTTTCGAGAGAATTATGAAAGAATTTACTTATGCGTTTGCAGCCATGAAGTCACGCTGACGCCCGCGAAGCGCTTTTACCAGTGGGACTGTCTGCATGCGACCGTCAATTTTTACGGTGATCTCGCCTTTCTTTATTACAGATGTAGCCAAGTGCATACGACGCACGGTGCCGTTAGGTAACAGCACACGCACCTTTTGCACGTTCGACTTAAATGTACGCTTGGTGTGGCCGGTAGTCTTAAGACCAACGCCACCTTTCTTCTTCGGTAAACCACGACGAGCAATAGACTTACCTACTCTCGTGCGCTTACCTGAAACTTCACATGTTCTTGCCATTATTAGTACCTCTTTATTAGAAGGGCCGAGTATTGTAGGCTCGCCATTAGCTGCCGTCAACACTTGACTAATTGCTAAGAAATTGCGAAAATACCCCCTCGGAAGACAGCAGTAGGAGAGTTCATTCTACATGACACCGAAGGGGCAAGTTGCACCGGCAACCAAACTCTCAGGTACAAAGGACTACTGCTCGACGAACCCTGACAGTTCCCAAAAAACCTACAGGCGCCACAAAAATGGCGCTTTTTTTTTATGTCTACGCAAGCATTCCAACTACTTTCTACCCCACTTCATCAAAAACACATCGATCTCGGCGGCAAAATCGTGCCGTTCGCGGGTTGGTCTATGCCTGTTGATTACGGTTCAATTCTTAACGAAGCAAAAGCCGTCCGTAATGACGCTGGTGTTTTCGATGTGTCGCATATGGCGCGATTTGTTTTTCGTGGTGCCGATATCGCAGAAAAACTAGACCACGCTCTTGGCGGTTGCATCACGGATCAACCTATTGGCATGGCGCGTTACACGATGTTATTGCAATACGATGCTGGCATCCTCGACGACCTCCTCACTTACCGCATTGCCGACGACGAATTTATGTTGGTCGTGAACGCCGCTAACCGCGAACGAGATTGGGAATTACTCACCGAACGTTTGAGTGGTATCGAATGTAGCGACTTAACTGAAGACGGCGGCGGCATTCTCGCTTTGCAAGGTCCCGAGTCTTTGAACGTAATGCGCAAGCTTAGTGGTGACGCCAACTTCGCTCCAGACTTCTTAGCTTTAGGCGAAATCGAAACTGAGTTCGGCACACTTTTCTTTGCACGTACTGGCTACACCGGAGAACATGGCTACGAATTGTTTCCGAGTGCCGAGCAAATAGTACCCCTGTGGACAGCACTTATGAGTCTCGATGTGGCGCCGGTTGGTCTTGGCTCACGCGACATCCTCCGTCTTGAAGCTGCCCTTCCTTTATACGGTCACGAAATTCACGAAAAGATTACACCATTCGATGCCAAACTGCGTTTTGGCGTACGCGGCTGGAAGACCCGTGATTTCGTTGGCGGCGATGCGTTACGCGCATTACCCGAAACCGCAGTACACCTTATTGGCCTTAGTTGCGAGAAGCGAATTCCGCGCGAAGGATATAGCGTGATGTGCAACGGTGAAGTTGTTGGCACCATCTGTAGTGGTGCAATGTCAGTAGTGTTAGGTCACCCAATCGCTACTGCTTATGTCCCTAAAAACATCGATGGTGATTTCAGCATCGATTTTCGAGGTAAGCCTCTTGCGGCCAATTGCGTCGCCTTACCTTTTGTTCCTCATCGCTCACGCGACTAATAATACCATGCGTCCTAACGATCGTTCTTACCTAGACTCACACGAGTGGGCTAAACTTGATGGCAACATTGTAACTGTTGGCATTTCTGATTTTGCTGTCGAGCAACTTGGCGAACTTGTTTACCTCGACCTACCTGACACTGGCTCCACCTTCAGCGAAGGCGAAGCATTCGGTGAAGTTGAATCCGTAAAAGCTGTGTCTGACCTTAACTGTCCTGTTGCAGGCGAAGTCGTTGAAGTAAACAGCGACTTATGCGATAACCTAGAAAACTTGCAAAACAATCCATTCGAAGGTGGCTGGCTGCTGAAAGTAAAAATCGATGGCAATAGCCTCGGCGACATGCTTGATTTAGCAGCTTACGAAGCATTAGTGAGCTCACAAAGTTAATAGTCATGCCGTACATCCAAAATTCTGATGCCGATCGGAGTGAGATGTTGGCAGCCGTTGGCGTTAAGTCTACAGCTGATTTATTTACATCCATTCCCAAAGAAGTTCGCCTTAGTGAAAGCCTCAATATAGACGCGGGTCTTTCCGAAGATCAGCTACTGCGCCACATGCAAGAGCTCGGCAGTGGCAATCAACCGACCATCGGCGTCAACTTCCTAGGCGGAGGCATTTACGACCACTCGTGGCCTACCGCGGTAGATCATTTAATGTCACGCAGCGAATTCTTAACTGCGTACACTCCGTACCAACCTGAATGTTCACAAGGCACTCTACAAGCGGTATACGAATTCCAATCCATGATTGCTGAATTGTGCGGTTGTGAAATAGCCAACGCCTCGATGTACGACGGTGCATCTGCGGCAGCTGAAGCTGGATTAATGGCAATGAGTCAAACACGCCGCAAAAAAATTGTGGTGTCAGCGGCGATGCATCCTGAAACTCGCGAAACGATACACACTTATCTAAAGCACATCGACGCCGAAATGGTTGAGGCTCCAGTGGCCAATGGCGTGACCGATTTCAGCGGTTTAATCGACGATAAAACGGCGGCGGTTATGGTGCAGCAACCAAACTTCTTCGGCAACATCGAAGACATTGCAGCAGTGGCTGAAGCCGCTAAAGAAGTGGAGGCCTTGTCCATAGCTTCGCTTTACCCCGTAGCGACAGGCATCTTGCCTTCACCCGGCAAGCAAGGTGTTGACATTGTTGTCGGCGATGGCCAATCACTAGGCGTGCCAATGGCATTCGGCGGACCATCATTCGGTTTCTTCGCCGCGCGACAAAAATCCGTGCGTAAATTACCTGGTCGCTTGGTTGGTATTTCAACCGACACCGAAGGACGCCGTGCTTTCACGCTTACCTTTCAAACGCGTGAGCAACATATCCGCCGCGAAAAGGCTACATCAAACATTTGTACGAACAATGCATTGATTGCGTTACGCGGATGTATTCACATGGCAGCTCTAGGTCCGCAAGGTCTTGAAGAAGTAGCTTGTGTTTCTCGTCAGCGCGCGCTTGAAATGGTCGAGCTTCTTGACTTCGCCGGCATTCGTCGCGCTTTCCCTGATCAACATTTCTTTAACGAGGTTTGTTTCCAGGTTGACAATGACGAGATGGTGGCACTGTTTAAGCAAAACCTAAAGGCGCAAGGGGTGCATGGTGTGCTGGCAATGTCAACATGGTATGACAACATGAGCGGCTGTTTCACTTTGGCGTGTACCGAGCGTACCACTCCAGAAGATTTAATAACTCTTAGCACCATCGCTAAGCAAACATTTGTTCCGGAGATTGCGTAATGTACTTAGCTCCTGTTGAATTGCTTTTTGAAGAATCACGTCCGGGCCGCCGTAATTGGCGTACCCCAGGTGCTGACCGCGCAACTGCAACTGCCGACTTACCTGCATACATGGTGCGCGAAAAAGCTCCGGCTTTGCCTGAATTGGGCGAACTCGATTTGATTCGCCACTTCACACGCTTAAGTCAAAAGAACTACGCGATCTCGACCAACTTCTACCCGTTGGGGTCATGTACCATGAAGTACAACCCTGTGGTAAATGAAAGAATCGCTGCCGACCCGCAGTGGTACCACCTACATCCTTATCAAGACGACGACACTGTGCAAGGTGCACTCGAATTGATGCACGATTTGGCTGCTGACTTAGGCGAAGCGACTGGCTTACCAGGTGTGACTTTGCACCCTGCTGCGGGTGCGCATGGCGAGTTGACTGCGCTAATGGTGTTGCGCGCTTGGTTAGATGACCAAGGACAGAATCAACGCCGTACAATTTTGATCCCTGATAGTGCTCACGGCACCAACCCAGCGTCTTGTACGCTTGCTGGTTTTGACGTGGTTACCATCAAGTCAAACGATCGCGGTTTATGCGCGGTCAGAGATTTGGTTGAACACCTCGGCGACGACACCGCTGGCTTGATGATTACCAACCCGAGCACGCTTGGCTTATTCGAAGAAGACATTGTCAAGATTTGCGATTTAGTTCACGAAGCCGGTGGCAAAGTTTACATGGACGGTGCCAACTTCAATGCCATCATGGGTATTACTCGCCCGGGCGATTTTGGCATCGACATGATGCATCTTAATTTGCATAAAACTTTCAGCACACCACATGGTGGTGGCGGACCGGGCTCTGGCCCAATTTGTGTGACTGAAGAGTTGACTAAGTACTTGCCAACACCGTCAGTGGTACAAGGCAGTGAAGGGTTCGAGTTAAGCACTCCCGAATCTAGCATCGGACGTGTCCGTGGTTTTCACGGCAACTTCATGGTGTTGGTGCGGGCTTATGCTTATATCAAACGTCTAGGCGCCGAAGGCATCAAGCGTGTCGCTGAAAATGCCGTGCTTAACGCCAACTACATTCGAGTGAAAGTGAACCATCATTGGCGTGTGCCATTTGACCGTATTTGCATGCACGAATTTGTAGCGCGCCCAACTAAAGCGATGCGCGACAAGGGCATCCATACTCTTGATATCGCCAAGCGCTTGATTGAGTTGGGCTATCACCCACCTACCGTTTACTTCCCGTTGGTTGTGGCCGAAGCGATTATGGTCGAACCGACCGAAACTGAATCGAAAGAAACGCTTGATGGCTTCATCGCAGCTTTAATTCAGGTCGCCGAAGAAGCAACTGCCGGTGAAGCTTTTTTGCATCAAACGCCGCGCAATATGCCGGTGTCACGTGTTGACGAAGCGAAGGCGGTTAAAGACCCGCAACTTTGCTTTCGCTGTCAGTAAATGACTAAAACTAGCGGTCGCTTAATCGTTGACGGTGCCATTGCCGGTGCCGTCAACATGGGGCGCGACGAGGCTTTGCTCGAAATGCAAACCGTGCCGACCTTACGCTTTTATCGTTGGCTTAACCCAACTTTGTCATTAGGTTATTTTCAGAGTGCCGATGATGTAGATCTCGCAGCCGCTCGCCAACGCGGATGTGATGTAGTACGCCGTTCGACTGGCGGCAAGGCGATTTTGCACGAGCACGAATTGACTTATTCCTTGTGCGCTCCTGAAGTCGGTGCGCTCGGTGGTGGTCCGGCCGCTGCGATGACATCAATCCATAAGGCGCTGGCCAGTGAGTTAAGCTCACAAGCTAGGCAAGAAGTATTCATTCGCCACCAATCACCGTTGCAGTCAGATGTACCCGGTAGTGCATGGTGTTTTGAAGATTCATCGTCGCTCGACATCTGCCTTGATGGCAAAAAATTGCTCGGCAGTGCCGCGCGACGTAAGAACAACTGGATTCTCTTTCATGGTTCATTAGTCATAGGTGTACCACGTGAGACTCCCGAAATAGCCGCACTCGGATTTGATCCAAATATCGCAGCGTGCGTAACTGCCCTCTCAGAGGCACTCAGCATTGATTTCGCAGCTGGCGAATGGACGCCATCTGAATTGGCGTTGGGCGAACAGATTGCAGCCGAAAAATACGCCACAGAAGAGTTCTTACACAAGAGATAAACACACGCGGCGTTGGTAGAATTTGGGCATGCAAGCGTATCTTGACTTAGTAAAAGACATCCTCGAGAATGGTGAAGATCGACAAGATCGCACCGGGGTTGGCACGCGTTCGATTTTCGGCACGCAAACTAAATATGATTTACGCAAAGGCTTTCCTTTGCTGACCACTAAAAAGGTTTTGTTCAGCGGTATCGTTCGTGAACTGCTTTGGTTTTTAAAAGGTTCGACTAACATCAACGAAGGCTTAACCGAATACACGCCAATATGGGATGCCTGGGCCGATGACGAAGGCAATTTAGGCCCGATTTACGGTCATCAATGGCGCAATTGGGGGGGGCTGGGTATCGATCAAATTCGTAACGCGATGAACGAGATTAAAAACAATCCTAATTCGCGACGCATCATCGTTAACGCCTGGAACGTCGGCGACCTACCCAGCATGAAACTACCGCCGTGTCATTTACTGTTTCAGTTTTACGTGGTTAATGGTCGTCTCGATTGCCAGCTATATCAACGTTCTGCAGATGTCGCGTTAGGCGTGCCTTACAACATCGCTAGTTACGCACTACTCATGATGATGATGGCTAAATCCGCCGGCCTCGAAGCAGGCGTTTTCACTCACACTATTGGTGACGCACATTTATACCTCAACCACCTCGATGGTGTTGAGCGTCAGTTGCAGCGTGATACTTTCGATTTACCGCAAGTAACCATCAGCGACAAAGATATCGACGACATCACTTTCGAAGATATCGAGTTGCACAACTACGAACACCACCCGTTCATCAAGTTCGAAGTCGCGGTATGAGTTTTGCAATCGTAGTTGCCGTCGATCAACAAAACGGTATTGGCAAAAATGGCGACTTGCCGTGGCGCTTGTCGGCTGACTTAAAATATTTTGCGCAATTAACCAAGCAAACTAACGGCCTGCCACCCACCGTCATCATGGGACGCAAGACTTATGAATCTATTCCGTCCAAGTTTCGCCCCCTGGCAGCGCGGCGCAACGTGGTTATCAGTCGCCAAACTGAGTTGAGTTACGATGGTGCCGAAGTGGTTCATTCGTTGCAGCAAGCGCTCGATTTAGTGGCCGATGACCAGGCTCCGATTTTCGTCATTGGCGGTGGAC
>JAPYTC010000035.1 GCA_029941685.1 Planctomycetota bacterium
GCACGGGGACAGTTGTCGCCAACTGCCTCAAAGAAGCGTAAGAACCCGTTTGTTGCATCCATACATGCTGCGCACCGCCAATCATTTGCAAATACTGTTGAGCATGCTCTTCGTTTTCGTGGCTACGCTGCTTAAGCGCCAACGGCATCGCAAATAAGGCAATAACACTAATAACACAAATAAACACCAGCAACTCTGTAAGAGTAAAAGCTAGCTTGCATCGTGGAGTGACTACTGACATAGACATATTCTAATAAAAAACCAGGCGCCATACAATAAAGCAAGGCGCCTGGTGAATCGTAGAGACTAGTTATTTGGGATGACTAGGATTTCGACACGGCGGTTTTTCGCCTTACCTTCCTTTGACTTGTTGTCAGCCTTAGGCTTCCACTCGCCATGACCTGAAATGCGCACCGAATCAGGCGCGACCTTCATGTCTTTGATCAAGTAGTTAGCGACAGAAAGTGCACGGTTAACCGATAGTTCGAGATTACTATCCCAACCTGACTTCTTAGGCTGATCAGAGTCGGTATGACCTTCAATCCAGAAAGTGGTGTTTGCGTAATCGCTGTGCAAAATTGAAGACACCGTCTTTAGGCTATCTTTACCTTTTGTGTTTAGTTGAGCCTTACCAGATGGAAAGCTCAGGCTAGATGGTAAACCAAGAACGATAAAGCCACCGCGGCTTTCGACATTAACACCGGTGCCAGCAAGGCGGGACATCAGGCCTTCAACTTCATCGTTTTGTTTTGCGAAAGCTGCTTCGCTCGCTGTAACGCGACTTTGCAGTTCAGCATTGTTTTGCTGTTCAAATGCAATTTGTTCATTTAATGAAGCACGCTCAGCTTCTAAACGATCGCGCTCCATGCGCAAAGCGTCGTTAGCCTGTGAGAATGCTTGTAATTTTTGATCTTGGTCTTCGATCGTTTGGCGCTGCATACTTGACTGACAAGCAGGAGCAACTAGCGCGATTAACGCAATGAGTAATGTGGATTTTTTCATGAGGTGCAATGGTTAGCCGAAAGCCAATAAAGATGGCCATGTGACTAGGAAGAAATTGTGTACGTGTAAGGGAAACAACATTGTAAGGGTGGTTCCCAGAATCAGAGGTGGACCGAAAGGAATTACCCTACCGACACGCCAACCGACATACGAAGATGAATGAGCATAAGCTAGTTGACTGCCCCTTCGTTTGCGCCGTAGATAGACTACGAACCAAAAACGCAAGACATTCAACACGCCTAGAAGTGCGCCCGCAAAGACGCCGATAGCTAGTGTCCATATAGAACCTTCGATACCGAGGAAAGCGCCGACAGCGGCAATGTATTTGACATCGCCGAAGCCCAAGGCTTCCTGTCCTAAAAGATAAGAAAAACCATGGCCAATTCCAAGTAAGAATACGAAAGAAATTGAAGAACTTAGGAAAGCGGAAATTAAAGCCCCCCCGGAGTTAGGCGACAAATCAAGCGATAGGACACTTGAAACTGCTAATGAGGAGCTAAGTTGTGGCCAGAACTGGAAATGCGGCGCAATAGCAGCCGCAACAAGGCCAAAAGCCACGCCACCGAGAGTAATCCCGTCAGGCAAAATGAAGTGCTTCCAGTCGATTACAGCCGCAATCCACAGTGCACAAATTGCTATTAAAGCCAAAACAAAGTACGTGGCCCCGCCACCGCGTGCACTATCGGCCACCCATGAATGCGCAACGAGGTAGAAAAGACCGGCGCAGACCACCTCGTTAGTGAGATAACCAAGGCTGAATGGTCCCTTGCAGTGGCGACATTTACCCGCTAATATCAAATATCCTAAAATTGGAATATTGTCGTGCCATTTAAGACTGTGCTTGCATTGAGGGCAAAAAGATCGCGCAGGCGAAATGATGCTGAGCCCTTCCTGGGGAATGCGATAAATCGCCGCCGAAGCAAAAGAGCCTGCCATTGCGCCGAGCACTACAACAAAACTGTTGTAAAGCCAAGGAACTGACTGGAGCATCTCTAACCACGACATCTTGGCATTGTCCGACAACCACGGCTACAATTACAGAAGATAATGTGAATTAGTTGTTTCCGACAAGCTGAAAGCGTGTCATCTCTTTGGCTAAACGGCGCGTAGAAATGCCTTCGATAGTATCAGGTAACACTAAATAAGCTGTGCCCGAAAAACTCGGTAGCTCAACTTCAATAGTAGATGAAAACTGCCTGTTGCTTACTAGTCGCAATTCGCAAGCAATTGGCATGTTACTTTTTTTGCCAACGAACAACTTTGCGGGTGTCAGACTACGGGGGTCAATCGCCCCATCACAATTAAAATGCAATTTTTTCTTTTCGGCAACATTGATAGCATAATTGGGTGACAAATTGTTAATGAATAATGGTTTGACGTTAGCATCAAACGCCGAAAGAACTCCGTCTGCTTCAAGCTCAAGAAAAGATACATGCAATTGAACGTCTTTACGCAAAAACGATGCCTGCTCTGAGCGCAGGGCCGACACTGATGGCAAACCACGCAACGTGACAACGTAGCGCTCGCCGGGCGAAAACGTCGAATTATCTAAAGCTGCTGTGGTGGGCAGAGTGCCGAATATTTGCAAAGTATTGGCAATAACTACGACCTCGTAACCGACTACTGTGCGTCCATCAGCATCAACAACGCTGACCGCACTACTGCGCACGGGTCGCTGCAGCTTTTCGTCGAATGTGATCACTATCGGCTGATTAATGGCTAATATTGCGTTTTGACCAATCACAGTTGAGTCAACTGACATGTACTTTTGCAGACGACTATCTGAGCACGAGACCACTAATAAGAACAAAAAGCCTCGAGCCATAATGGGTTCGAGGCTTTTTGCGAAGTTCATTTTTTTTACCAAGCGTATGGGATTTTAATGTATCCGAGTGCTGGTCGACTTAGAGTATTGAAACCACCTTGGTTCAAGGCATCAATATCGAAAGTAACGCGATAGCGGATGAAACGCTTGCCATCAAGATCGTCTAGAGTTAAACCACCTTCACCGGTCCACTCGGTAAACGTGGCTGCATCAGGCTCGAGCCCCTCTTGGGAAACGCCATCTGCTCCTTGGAATTGAAGTCGTACTGAAGATGAAGCCGGAAGCTTATCTTTAATGCCACCTGTTGAGATTCCGAAGAACTTATTACGAATGGAAAATGCTCCGTTGTCGGTAATGGGGCCATCTGCCACCAATGTCGCAAGGACCAAATCGCCATTGCCATCTATCTCGGCATTAATGATTTCGTGGCTAGATAGCTGTGTTACGAAATCACAGCCTACTAACAGCAGTGGATTGAATTTCCAGCTGTCGGCAACAACTAAATTAGTGATGGTCACACCGTAGCCACCAACGTCAATTAACGACGAAAGACCCGTAGTAATGTCTGCAAGGGGATCAACATTATTGCCATCACCTTGAACAAATCCTTGGGCATCAAGTCCGTCAAAATCGAGGTCGCCGAAATCGTAATTAGGGAACGGACCTACACCGTTGAGCGGTTGACGCACTGCGGCCAATCCAGTGTCAATCCAAACAGACTGAACTTGTGACTGCGGCGAAAAGAACGGCATTAATGTAAACGGCACCGGCATAGAATAGAGCGCCAAAATCTGATCTTGACGATCTGAGACAACCGGATTGTTGAGATCTTCAAGAGTGACATACTGCTTAAATGCTGCATCGACACCATTGTGGTAAGCCATGTCGTTAATCGGGTCAGGGATATGAATCTGAATCACGCCTGAAGCACCACCACCACCACGACCAGTCTGAAAACTACCATTACCATCGTAGTTGTTTGGTGCATTATCTCCGGCGCCAAAGTTAGCTGCTAATTTAGAGACCGACCAGCCGCGACGTCCACCGATAGCTTGCATCACATAATTAGGCACTAAAGAATTGAAGAACGTACCTGGGATGCCAGGGTCTCCTGCGGTGCCAACGTTAATTGCACTGAGGTTAAGACCTGAAGCAGAACTTAATATCAAGTGTCCGCCAGAGCCCCCGCCAGAGCCTGAAACCTGGGTTGTAGCACCATCAAGCGTGCCGCCTGATGTTGAGTCGCCACCAGCACCGTTGCCGCCATTAACCTTAAGCACAGTTGTTGAACTAAGAATAATATGGCCGATTACGTGAATCTGAATTTGACCACCACCACCACCACCACCCGCACCACGGAAGTAGCGCTGAGTTGGACCGTGCGGAAATGCTGTGTCAGGATAATGACCAGACAGAGGTAAAGGCTGCATTCCTGTGCCATCGTCAATGTAGCGAATGATTGTTTGCAAGTCTCCTGAAGCACCGCCACCAGAACCTGCATGAGGCGCAAGTAGTTCACCCGCGACCGAGACCGGGCTGACACCAACAGAACCATCCCAGAAGAACCGGTTTCCGTAAAAGTCGTTAGATGTACCGAACTCTAGATCGATTGTAGAGAACGCGGAGTTACCTCCGCGCCCACCATCTGGACCTGACACCGGCATACCATACAGCTCTTCGTCGTTTAATGATCCCCCCGTTTGAGCTGGGTCAAAGTTAGCTGTTTCAGCTGCACCTAAATCTTGACCATTGTCGCTATAACCACGAACGGCCTGAGCAAACGAAGAAGTATCAATTTGGTTAGCTCCCATTGCGGAGCCACGCATGCCGTCTTCAGCACCAACGAAATAGGTGTCGGGATCAATAGTCGCATTGAAAATTGTGTGACGATCAATGCGTAGGTCTGGACCCGCGTTGTCATAACTGTTTGGCAAGCTAGCGGCTGGCCACTGACCCCAAAATACCGAATCAGTACGGGTTGAGGCAAAACCGCCGCCGCCACCGCCACCGGCGACAAGATATTCCGGTGGAATGAGTGTCAGGCCGCCGCCAATTGCAGCAGGGTTGCGGTCTTGTTGGTATCCTCCTTCGCCGCCGCCGCCGCCACCGGTAGATGAGCCAAAAGCACCGATACCTGCATCGCCTAACGGAGTAGAGTAATCGACAACTGTAGATGCGTCACCGCCCTTTCCACCGCCACACGCGCCCTGCGCACCTAGAACCACCACATCGGGACGAAAAGTCAAACCATCTGCAGGGTTGGCGTCATAGCCACTCGCATCTAGTTCACCGTTGATAATGGCATCGCCCGCAACGTAGATAATCAGTGGGTTATCACCAAAGGCGCGAATCGAAGCCGCCGCATCAATGGTGAAGTCATTGGTGAACATAACCCCATCGACAACTGTAAAGGAATTGGAAAAGTCGTCGGTTTCAGTGTGTGTACCGGTTGTGTTAATTTCAATATGAGAATTAGCTAGGTGAAAGTCAACTTTGTCGCTTCCGTTATCATCTGGGAAAATGAAACTAGCGATAATTTCTCCCTGGTTAACCTCGGCGCTTGGCTGCGACAGACTTGCTGAATAGTCGATGCCGGTGCCAACGGCAAAATCGTCAATGAATTGATCATATGTAGCATTATCAGAATCTACTGTGATGTCATTGTAGATTTCAGACAAGCTACTGAGCATTACAGTTGGAGATAGATCGTTGTTACTGTTTTTATCACCACTCAAATCTTCGAAGTCAGAAGTGGTCACGACACGAACGTTACGCTCAGGAAGCAGTACTCCGCTTACTTGGAAAAGCAACTCAGCGGAATCTCCGCAATTATTTACGACAACCCATTCGCCAGGAATCAGTTGAGGAATTGCCGGAAATGAACCATCAGCTATAGAATATTCAACATAGATACGGTCGCTACCAAAGTTAGCCGGAGAAGGATTAATACCCTGATCGAAAGTCACTTCGAAAGCCGCAGTATCTATCGACAGCAAGCCCAAACCAGTTGGCACGAGCACTTCTGTAATACGTGGCGGAGTGAACAGCGGATCGTAGAAGTAAGTATCACCAAGAGATGGAGTTACAAATTGACGTGTTAGACCCACCGACAACGGGTGGCCTGCAACGTCTCGCACTACGGTATACCCACCAGAGCTTTCGGTGGGCAACAGCAGCTCATACCCGACATTTCCGGGGACAAAGCCACCATTATCGAACTCGAGATTACTTGGGCACGCTGGAGTAAAGCGGATAGCATGATTAGCACGACCTTGAACGTCAGGAATTAATCCGTATGTACCTGTTACCGGTACACCAAGATTAAGCGTATCTGTTGCTCTAAAAATAACGGAGCTAGTGCTTACGGAATTAAAATCGATTGCACTATTAAAGTAAATGTCGATTGGGCGGTTCAGCAACCAGGTGTCGCCATTAATTACCGTCGTATCGAGCACTACAAAAGTAGCTGATGTCGAAGAAGGGCTTGCTGATTTACAACCTGGCAAAAGAGCTAGCAAAGTAGCTGCGACCAAAGCTGTTGTATGTGAATTGATTATCATCTTAATTAGTTACTAATTAATTGGTGGTGTAAGCGAAACCGAAGGCGTCCATTTCTGCCTCGAGGTTGAGTTGTGTATTAGCAATGAATGTAAAGCGCAACTGGAAGTATGGGTATTGCAACGAAGTCAAACTTGATGGGTCAGATGTCCAATCAGTAGGAACAGTCACCGTTGCGCAGCCGATCTCTTCGTCATATTCACCGTATGCATCGAAAGCGTTTGAAGCATCTTCGAGTGGTGATGTTTCGTTGACACATCCTGCTACGTTAATAGATGGTGTTGTACGAAACTGAACTTCGACGGATGTACCCGGATTAGACTGTTGCGGAGTTGGCTCTAGTGTTAAGGTTGAGAACCAATCGACAGCACCACCAGCATTAAACCAGTGAGTGTATACCCGACTAACTTTGGTCACGAAATCAACTTGTCCCCAATGTATTTCGGGGCCGAAAGCCTTAATAGAACCACGCGGAGTTGGGGACGTACCTGCGCCATCTAAGTCTGGGACTACAAAATCCCAGGTACTACCACTCAGGCCGCCCCAAGAGAATACGCGGAATGCCGGCAAGGCTGAAGAACCAACCATAATTTGTACCTGAGATCCGTTATAGCCGAATTCGGCGCCAACCACATAACAGCGGTAGCGCATCAATAGCGGCAGGCCGATAGTTGGAATCAGCGACTTTGGATAAGTCAGATCTTCATTGACAACACGCGGCGGGCACCCCCAACCACGATTGTCGACATTCGTGCCAGTAGCATTATTACCACCCGCCAAAGTGTTGCCATCAGGCACCGGCAATGCGGTATCACGATAGGTAAATGTTTCAGAGAATTCAGGCCATGGGTACATCGCTACCCCACCTGACGCTGAATACACGTTGGCTTGTGAAATTGAGTACTGTGGCACATCGAAAACGATAACTTCGTCGAGGTCGGCATGAGCGACAGGATCTTCACCAAAGCCGTAAATGTTTTCATCGAACAAGTTAGCCGATGTACGCTTGAGTCCTGAGTTGAAGTATGCTGGATAACCCGAGCCTGGATCAATCCAATCATCAGGAAGACGTCCGGAGTGTGCTAAGGCGATTGAGTAACGATCGAAAGTCGTATCAAAAACGATGCCCTGGAACGGTGACCAACTCATGCCCTCGACATCGAGGTTGTACTCTTGATTGTTACTGAGACCAAAGCCTAAGTGGTGGTAACCGTAAAGAGTGTGCAACACTGCGCCGGCAGGAACGAGCGGGTTCATAATGCCTGCGGTAAAAGAGATTCGCTGACCGACATAAGTATTGGTCTTGTCTGCTTGGCGAGAGAAACGGTTGACCGCGCGACCACGGAGGACGCCATCGCCCTGGTATTGGCCCAACTGCCCAGCGTACTCTGGGCTTTGGTCGTTATCTTCATCGACACCATTACCGCGAAGAGCAAAGTACTTAATGTCGGCTGCTACCCCGTTTACAGTAAATGGGGCTGTTACGGCTTCTTGAGAAGAATGACCCGCAACGAAGCCTGAGAAGCCTACAGGGTTTCCTGCCAAGTCGAGAACACCG
Organism: Planctomycetota bacterium; assembly: GCA_029941685.1. GTDB lineage: Bacteria > Planctomycetota > UBA1135 > UBA1135 > UBA1135 > JAPKEZ01. The sequence goes on from JAPYTC010000035.1 coordinate 7,944, forward strand.
GTGATGCCATCACGAATTGCAAGTGATATTTGAGCATCTGCACCTTCCGCAAATGAGTCGGTGATGCCAGCTAAAGGCGCTAGCGTAAATGTGCGCGCATCTCCGGATGCTTGAATCGGACCAAACATGATGCGACCTGAACCCCCACTAGAACCGAAGCCTGGAAGACGGTCGAGGTAGTCAGAAACCAATTCATTTTCTGATTGCCACTCGGAATCTGCCTCGATGGGCGGTTGAGGATCTACGCCCATGTTGGACGTTGCAAGTACCATTGAATCGAGAGAGCGCACAGTTTTAATATCCATCGCTTCGCTGAACATTACACTAATAGTTGCAGCAGGATCAACACCTGTTGCAGGCAAAGTCACCGGCTGAGGCGTAAAACTTAAGAAACAAAGTTGAAAATCGGAATCTTCGCTAGCGTACGCAGTTGTAAGCACGGCATCTAAGTTAGACACTGTTGCGACAAGTGTGCCGGAAATCAACGCGCCGCGAACCTCGTAGGCTGCTGGATCGGCAAAGCTAACTACATTCGTGATCTGCACAAATGCGTTTTCGAGCTGACCGACAGCGTTTATTTCAAACACATCCCCGATCTTTGGAGCAATACCACGACAAGCGATAGCATTGTTCGAGTAAGTAAGAATTCGTTGAGTAGTACCCAAAGACACTACGGACGAGATGGTTACTTTTTGTTCTGATATCAACTTCGGTAACACAACATCTTTCAAAAATCCGTTGTAAGCGTCAGCATTGTTACCCGAACGAATCGCGCGAACAGAAACAGGGTCGAGGCCAATGAATTCGTGCGGCTCGACGATTGTGTCTCCTGACTCATTGAGGTGAAGACTAAAGCTGTATGACTTCGACTTGTTCATCAGCACCATTGTTTGGTTAGCGAACACGTTTACGACAGAAGGAATATAAAGCTTTAAGTTAGGTGTAATTGAGTCAGTTGATTCTGGAAGGCCAATACCGTTTACGGTCAATCCTGAAGATGAATTGCTTGAGTCGAGCTCAGAAACCGTTGGGTCGATAATGATGACACCCATTGGATTACCTGAAGCATCGAAATCGTCTTTCACGATGTATTTAACTTCTAGGTTATCGAAGCCGTCTTCTTTAGAGCCAGACAGCACGCGTACAGTTTGGCGATTAACGGTGTCTGGAGCAATATGCTCAGTGAATTCAAGGCGAATTGCAGCGTTTCGCGGCACTTTCACGAAAGGCCCTTGAGACTCGATGCCCAACTCTTTTAGAGTAGGCAAATTACTTATCGCGATATCCAGGGCGGCATCGAAGTTGGCGGCTGCTGTATTTCGCGAATGCAAAATAGTCAGAATTTCTTTTTGAGAAATCGGATTAAGCGAGAAATCGTAATCTACACCATCGGCGATGACTCCTTCACGAATAACAACATCTACATCGAATAAGATACCCTCGGCATCAAACACGTCAACCAAGCGCCCCCACTTTGCATCGTCCAGTTTCAAGTCTGTATTACCGAACGAAGATGACTGAGAGGCCCCGTCGTCAAATGTTGGCGGGCCACAAGCACCCACTGTTAATGCCAAAGCCGAAATTAGACATAGAAGCGAAATTCTTTGCAGTATTGAATTCATGACTAGTTTGTCCACACAATTCCGAGACCATCAAGAGTTGGGCGCGAATCCAAATCTGGATTTGCCAGAAAGGAAACCCTGATTTGAATAAAGCGATAACCTTGATTTTCAAGATCGACGATGTCTGATGTCCAGGCCGATGGTGTCGCGACTGCCCCAGTGCCACCGACGAAATCGCCATAATGGTCGAATGGACTATCACCCTGATTAGTATCACCAAGCTTGACACTTGCATCATTCAATGGTGTACTGTTTTCGTGTGGGTTTGCATTAGCTGAAACCGACTCAGATCCTCGGTACTCGATTAATAGCGAAGTTCCTGATGGTTGGTTGTCGGCTGTCGGCTCGACAATAACACCGTCAATGGCACCCGAATTAAGTGGGCCACTAATCGCGAACCAATGACTGTGCATACGTGAAACCTCAAGTGAGAAGTCGGCTGCTGCCCAGTACATTAAATCATCACCAGCCGCTGCAGTTGCTTGGCCATTGAGGTAACCGCCAACAGGAACACTGCCGGACGTCCCGGCCTGATCAGGTTGCACCTGGTGCCAATTACTAGTGCCATCTTGGCCACCTGCAGAATAAACTCTAAACATAGGTAGATTAGGCGGAACACTACCAGGGGCCATCATTAACGATGTGGTAAACATGTTAAGACTCAATGCATTCATTTGCGGGTATGTTCGGAAACGCACCTGTAACGGCAATGCGATCGTCGGCACGAATCCTGCGAGATAACGCTTCCCTAATGGATCCCACTCACCGAGAACGTTGATGTACTGATCCGTTGGCGAACCAGGAGTACCTTCGCGACCACCAAGGTAAGTCTGATTAAATGACGTGTCGCGCCACAAGAACTTATCTTGAAAATTCGGCCAAGGCAAGTACTCGATGCCATTCAGCTGGTACTTATTGATACCATGAGTAAAATAGCTTGAGCTGAAAACCATTTTTTCGTCAATACCACTAGTACCGTCAGACGTGAACCCTAGTATATTGTCATTGAACGTAGAGGTCAGCAAACCTGACTGCGGCCAAGCTGGGGCATTTGTGCCCGGAGGGATATACAATTCATCTGGCAATGTGAATGAATGCGAAAGCGCCAACGAAATTTTATCGTAATTTTCGTCGTAGACAACACCATTAAGTGGTGCCCAACTTAGACCCTCAACGGTGTAATTAAATTCTGCGGCATTTTCGTAACCGAAACCAAAGTCTTCGGGGCGATAAACATTCATTACCACTGCCCCAGCAAAGTTAAGCGGCTCAGACACACCAGCAGCAACAGCGCCGGGCAAGTTCCCGACTGGATGCGCAGAAAGCGCAGCTTGAGTCTGATCTGCCGACCGAGTAAATCGTGAAGGGACACGACCTGTTAACTGACCTCTAAAGTCGAAAGAGTTAACCTGCCCCGCCCATTCAACATTGCCGTCACTGTCTTCGTCGAGAGAGTTACACAGTAAAGAAAAGTACTTTGTATTGACTGCATTCTGATGCAGAATTGATAATTGAATCGATTGATCTTGGTTGCCGGCCACGAATGACGACAACTGTATTGGGTTGCCCGACATGTCTTTGATACCGTCGAGACCGTCACGCAAAGCGATTACGTATTCGTCAAATGCATCGTTCGGATCGAGGTCTTGCCAACCAGCAAGAGGAGTTATTGAGAAAGAGCGATTGCTATCTGTAGCAATGACCTGACCAAACAAAACGCGTCCGCCGTACTCTGACTCGGCGGTAGCCTGGCCAGTAATATCTGCACGGTAATCGTATCCGCGTTGGCGATCGATAAAATCTGCGACCGACTCACTGGTGTTGACTTGACGATACCAAGCCGTTTGAGATTCTTTTAGATCTTGTGGGTCTGGGTTGGCGTTATCGTCTGGCTGAATAATCACAAAAGAGCTCATTGAGCGCATCGTGGACGCGTCAATCGATTCGTCGAAATGCACCACCACCGAAGCCGTATCGAGTATTCCACCAACAGGCAAGTTGTTGGCTGGGTCAGGCACAATATCAAGGTAACAAGCCTGAATGTCGCTATCAGCGGCACTATAACGCGTTGACAGCTTACCAGGGACCACAGCATCGAAAAGAGCATTGTCGTAATCGGCATTAACACAACGCACACCATATACCGGCTGTAACGAGTCGATAACAGAAACAACTGTCCAGATATTGTTCTTGTTGCTGTTGTCAACGACCTCGACTACGTCGCCGATTTTGGGTGTCAAGGCTTGACAGTTAACCGCGTCTACAGAATAGACCACGTCGATATTCGAGCCATTAAACGAATGACTAGTGATTGTGGTAGCCTGAATGCCGAGCAAACTTGGGCGAATTGCATCGCGCATGAAACCACTAAATGGGTCGAGTTCGTTACCGGTGCGCATCGCAGCCAACAGCTTGTAATTATTTATGCCAAGGACTTGCACAGGCTCTGTTGTGGTCTTCCGGCCAGGACCATAGCGGCCATCAACGGTGGACAACACGCTGTATACACCATTCACCAAATCGATTTCAGTGGGAATATAAATAACCATGTTGTAATCATTTGAATCTGTCGATTCACCAAAACCAATTACGTTAGCAGGCAACTGTTCTTCAGCCGCCTCTGCCTGTGAAACCGTTGGATCAACCAGAATCCCTCCGCGATGATTGAGATTTGTTGAGCTGTCGTTTTTAACCACGAAACGGACACTGAACTGGGTCATTTGATTTGAAGCAAGTCCTTGGTACACCTGAACCGACGACGAATCTACAGAAGTAGGTTCGATAGGCAAATTGAAATTCAAGCGCACAGCGGCATTACGAGCGACCATGTCGTAAGTGAGTTCGCCAAGAACGTCGCGACGTGTAACCGACTGTAAATTGTCTTTATAGCCGAAAAGCAGTGCTTCGAATTCGGCTGATGCCTCAGGGAACTGAATGAACAGCGACTCTTTTTGAGTCACTGCATTGGCGAGCAACTCAACAGTTGACGAGGTTGTTAT
>JAPYTC010000036.1 GCA_029941685.1 Planctomycetota bacterium
CGCGATGTCGTATGTTTGTGGGCCGTCTGCTTCAGACATTGAGTAAGCATCGTAGTTCGCTTCAGGCAGCTCGTTGTTGCCGGGATTGTCAACTTGCACAGTCGCAATGTTTGACACAAGGCCAGTCACATCACTGATGTGGTAGTTGAAAGTATCAGCGCCAACCCAAGCGTAATCAGCCGTGTATTCAACCAAGCCGCCGCCGAGCACAACAACTGTACCGTGCGCAGGGTTTTGAGTGATTACAACAGAATCTAGATCAAGGTCGTTGTTTACATCAAGGTCGTTATCAGCGACATCAATTACAACTGGACCACAATCAGCAGGCGTACGCGCATCATAAACGGCGATCGGTGCTTGCGGTGGTAGCGGCGTGCCAGCATCAAAGAGGACGAGCATCAGGGCGGCATCGTCTACTTGGTGCCAAATGTTGTCTTCAATTTCTGCGAGGTCGCTTGAATTCCAGTCGTTACCATAGGCGGAAATTACTATAGGACTGAAGATACTGCTGTTGTCAACTAGTATGGCCGACGAGCCAGAAGATGAAGATGATGAGGAGGCTATAGATGATGACGCGTCGGGGTGATTTGAGCCATTACTGTGAATGGTGTTGTTGCCCGGGTCGACTAGTGTCCCAAAATCGTAATTGATTCCGGTCGTGTTAATACTTGAGCCTTCCGCATCAATTGATATGCCGCGACCCCAGTTGGAAGTAATGGTGTTGTCGCGCAATGTGTGGTTAATATTTAAATCTGACATGCTGGGCATTGACCACACAGCATTGCTGAGTTCTATTCCAACCCAACAGCCAGTTACAGTATTGTTTGCAATATTTAAGTTTACATTAGCATGAGAGGCGTGTGACACATCGGCAGAGATTTTAATTGCAGAGTCATCACATTCGGTAATAGTGTTACCACTGATATTAACATCTATGTCAACATTCAGAACAGTATAGTTGCTTAGCCACAGTTCAATTGAATCGTCTTCAGTTGCGTTGATGGTGTTGTTGGTAATGTCAATTACTGCCGCACCAGAGATGATAGAAGAGTTGTTAGTGAGCCTGATTGACATACCGTCATCGTCATTGTCTGAGAAAGTGTTGTTGTCGACAACTAGCTCGAGAAACTCGAATGACATAAAGTAGGCAGTGAATACTTCGTCATCACAGCCGCTCCATGAGTTTCCTGAGACGGTCACATTGAGAATTGGAGCATGATACGTATCAATATTAATGGCGTTATCACCGACGCCGTCACCAGTATTGTCGTTAATTATAATGTCAAAGTTTGCACCAGAAATGCTATCGATGTCAATAACATCAAATGCGCCGTTCACTACGTTGTTGTCATGAACAGTAATGTAGTTGTGGGCAGTAGAAGACGAAGATGAGAAGTCGACGTCTAGCGATAACAAGTTGCCGTCATTTACATTGCAGTTGCCAACAGTTAAATTAGTCTTTACATCAGTAGTCGAGTATCGCACTAGATCACCATCGCCGGCGCCATCATATGTAACTCCGTCGACGACGATAGTGGTTGTGGCAGTAGTAACAGTGTTTACAGAAAGCCCGTCCGCGCCAAGTCCGTCGATACTAATATTAGAAAGTGTAGTGTTTGATAGACCCGGTTCTGGAGTAATCGAGAAAATCACTCCAACACCAAGAAGTGAATCTGGCAAATTAACTTCAGTAGTTGCGCCATCTCCGTTATAAGTAACACCTGGCACAAGCTCTAGCGGGAAGCTTTCGGTGTCGTAAATACCACCGGCAATATTTACTGTATCGCCGGCGACCAATACTCCTGAATCAAGCGCTTCGGTGATAGTATTCCATGGCAGTGCTGCCGAGCCGTCGCCGCCCAAATCAGCGCTTAAATCTACGTAGTAGTCGGTACTAGTAAATGCGAAAATTAGATTTGATGGCGAGCCGACAATTAGGGCTGTCACAAAAAGAGATCTTAATAATTTATTCATTGAACCTGGGGAAATGTTTTGGGATGTGCTGCAAATATGCAACTTGCTTAATAATAGCCTAGCTTCAAGCGATATGGGCGTATTATTCCCAGAAAATACCCGGTTCGTTTGATAAGTTTGACGCGAAATCAGGTGCGATAATTGTGCCTGTAAGTGGCAAATACTTGGGCCCACGGTCTGGCTTGATGCCCAATTCACGCTGCTCTTGGCGTAGGCGCTTTTTCTCAGCACGCTCCTCTTCTGTTAATTTAATATCTTTGGCTATAGCTGGAAGGTCGAAACGTACCGTTACAGGCTGTCCGACTTGTAAATTAAAAGATGTTTCGAGCAGATACTTTTGCTTACCCACCTCGACAATCAAGCGATATTCGGTTTCCCGTAGGTCGGTCAGCACAAATTCGCCATCCTCATTGGCGTCAGTGTTGCGTAGTCGTTCTGCTCGTTCCCACGGATCACGCTCTTTTGCAGGCTGCCCGCCACTTCCAAGACGCGCTGGACGCCGAGATTCTTCTTCATCACGCTCTTGCAGCTGCAGCCCAATCTGCTTGGTCAGCTCGGCATTTGGCACAATTCTCAGTAAAGTAATGTCGGAGACTACGATTTTTGCCTGACGGTGTTCGAATTCTAATAAGGTCGCACTAGTGTTGCTGCGCAACCCAGCAGTCCGCGGACGTCCTGCCGAAATGTAATACTCGCCAGCCGGTAATGGCGGCGACTGGAATTTACCGTTTGGCTTTGAGCGCGCATAAAATACGTCGTCGCGATAATTGCCACTTTGCGGGTGGCCTTGCTCAGGCGTTAAAAAGAAAATGTATTGGCCTCGAAGTGGGTTGCCGAATGAATCGCTAATATTACCACTGATGTGGGTCGCGCCGTATAGCTCTACATGAAATTCGGTTGTTGCGGCAGTGACGATAAACAACTCGGTGTGCGGCATGTAGCCTTTGGCAGTTACCTTGATTTCCCATTCGCCAACTTCGAGTAAACAATCCCAGCTCGGCTTGTCATTAAAATCAAACTGCTTGGCACTGTCCCTTTGATTAGTCAGGATCACTCGCAACTTTTCCGGGCCATGAAATTTATTGCCAGTTACATTTACTGTAACGTTAACTAAATCATTTGGGTCAGCGCGCTCAACCACAGGTGCTGGTTCGGCGACTTCTCCCGCCACTGGCTTTTCAGTAATATCAGTTACCACGACTTCTTCTTGCGCGGTATTTAGCACAAAAGAAATTAGTAGGGCAAGAATGCCAAATAGGGCGATTATTTTTTTCATTGAACTAAAGCCCTTAGTGTTGCATTGCTGTCGACTAATTTTTGCCAACGCTCGATGTTAACTTCTTTTAGGCGAGCCATAAATTGTTTCGCATTGACATCATCCTTTAATTCAGCGCTGGCGATGGCAGCTATGCTTAGAGCAAATGGAGAGTTTGGAGTAACACCCAACACCACGTCAGCTGCTGGCAGCGCATTTGTGAAATCTTGAAGTTGCATTGACGCGCGGATGTATTGATTCCAGGCAATCATCTCGGACGGCTCAGAGCGACATGCTTGTTCAAAAAACAATTGCGCACCAGAAAAATCTTTGGTGGCAAGCTTTAACAAACCAAAGTTATAATTGGCCTTAAAGTCATCTTCGGTGACAGCAAGTGCCTTTTGGTAGTACTCAGCAGACTTGCCGAATTGCCTGTCGTGCATCAATAAGTTGCCGACATTAACTAGGGTCAGTAAATGATTTTCTTGAAGCTCAAGTGCTTTATCGTAGTAGCCGAGTGCTTTGTTACTGTCGCCCATTGACTCAGCGACTACTCCTAGGTTGTACCAAGCTTCGAATGCAATTGGGTCGTATTCAATCGATTTTTCAAATGCGGTCCATGCTTCTTTATTGTTGCCGCGACGGTGCTCGATATTACCGATACCAACTAAGGCCTTGGCGGAACGCTCATCGATCTCCAGCGCTGTGGTGTAGGCAACAATCGCTGCATCACTTTTGCCATCGTTTTGCAACCAATCTCCTTCACGCACCCATGGCAGAGGGTCGCGGGGATTCATTTGTTTGGCTGCGGCTAAATGCTCTTTCCATTGGCCATTTTCTAGTTTGCGGTCAACTACACATAAACGCAAGAATACCGAGTTGCGCGCGCCTTTCATCATGCTAGTTTCAGCTAATAACTTATAAGCATCTTCTAATCGTTCAGTTTTAATAAAGATGCCTGCCAGGGCTGAACGTGACAGAATTGCGCCGGGGTCTTCGGTTAAAATTTCTTTCAACAATAATTCAGCTTCATCAAGCATGTCGGCGCGCACCAAGTTATTAGCGTGCTGAGATTTTTCCCACATCTCAACCTTAGTTTTAGGGTCGGCAAGCTCGCCACCATGTTCTTCTAGCATATTTTCATCGTCAGACCAGACATAGCCAAGCTCGGCAAGAGCAGCACGCATTTCGGGATCCATTGATTTAATGTCGCCGCCCTTGCTATCCTTTTCACCGTCTGCTAAATAGCTATCAATGGTTTCGATGTAAGATCGCGCTTGCGTTTCGGCGCCAGGCAGCAAGTTATTTAATTCATTCGGATCGCGGAACATGTCGTAAAATTCAGTAATCGGCGATTTAATGTAACGCGCCTGATCGTCACGCACTGCACGAATCGAAGACCATCCATGATTGTAATACGGATTCATTGCTTCTTGATAAACTGGTGGACGCGAAACAACACCTTTTTTGCCAGGTCTTATTTCGCTAGCAAAACTGATGCCATCAAAATCAGTTTGCGCTTTGATATCGAGTAAGTCGAGTACAGTTGGAGTGATGTCAACCGAAGAAACCGTGCCGTTAACGCGCATACCTTGAGCGAGCGCTGGGTGTTTCATGATTAGCGGTACATGGGTAGTTGCGTCATAAACAAACATGCCGTGGGTTGATTCGCCGTGTTCGCCCATTGAATCGCCGTGGTCGGCAGTCATCACCACTAGCGTTTCATCTAACTGGCGAGTCTTTTGCAAGAACTGCATAATCTCACCGAGCCCTGAATCAGCATAAGCGATTTCTCCGTCATATGGGTCACCATTGGCTTTATCTAAGAAAACTTGTGGCGGGGCATAGTTAGCATGCGGATCAAAGAAATGCACCCACAAGAACCAGCGCTCGCCATTGCGTTCTTTCAAAAACGTAATCGCGCGTTGCGCAGTGTCTGCGGCTTTCGTTTCGCGAAACATAAACATCGGAGCTTTCTCGGCGTTAGCCAAGTTGTCGTCGTAAAAATCGAATCCTTGGTCTAAGCCATAGCGTGAGTCAAGCACCAAAGCCGAAATGACTGCGCCCGTGGCAAAGCCGTTGTCAGATAATTGCTCGGCAATCGTAATTACATCTTCAGGTACGTGGTGAGTGCCGTTGTTGCGTGCGCCATGGGTTGTTGGATACTGCCCGGTCAGGATAGAAGTGTGTGACGGCAAGGTGATGGGAGCCACTGCCATACAGCGTTGAAATAAAACCCCTGCGTCAGCCATGCGATCAAGATTGGGTGTGGACGCATTCATGTTGCCGTAACTACCAATTGCATCAGCGCGTGTAGTGTCGAAGGTGACAATCAGGCAGTTTTTGATATTGGCATCAAGACCGGTCGGTGCCGGCTTGAATTCGTTGTAGGCAGCGATTGTTACCGTTATGACTGCGCCGCCGAAAACCAATTTTGCCCACTGTGGTAATTTGAGTGGAGAGTAGCTCATTCACAGATTTTACCGCATAAGCCATGAAGAAACCGTAAATTTCTCGATTCCTCCATTTCTTTCAATAATATCCGGCGATAAGATTATCTTTTCTAAACGCTTGACAATTTCGGTTTTATTTTGCTTGTCAGTCCACCGCAATAATCCGCCGTGGAATGGGGCGAAGCCCATGCCGAAGACAGTTGCGAGATCTAATTCTTGTTGAGTTGCGGTTACGCCCTCTTCCATACACCGTGCGGCTTCATTAGCCATCGACAAAATCAAACGATCGACGATGTCGGAGTCACTTAAGTTTTTGCAAGCATTGCCCGTTTGGAATGTCGACAAGTCATCGCACAAAGTAGCTTTACCCTTACCGTGCTCGTAAAAACCACGTTTGGTTTTTACTCCAAGCCGGTCGTCATTAGCTAAGGCGTTAATGCCAGGGCATGGAGTCATGCGTACACCATAAGCTTCCTCCAGTGAAGCAGACGCGTGCAGCGCAATATCTAAACCAACTTCATCGAGTAGACGCAATGGTCCCATCGGCATGCCGAACTTCAGCATTAATTCGTCAATGCGTTTAGCGTCAACTCCTTCGACGAACAGTCGCATTGCCTCATCAAGGTAAGGGCCGAGCAAGCGATTGACTAGGAAACCCGCGACATCTTTAACAATCACTGGAGTCTTGCCCATGCGCGCCGCCAACGCTGCAGTTTCAATCAACACTTCTTCACTAGTGTGTTCGCCACGAATGATTTCAACTAACGGCATCTTGCGTACAGGGTTAAAGAAGTGCATACCAACCACACGCTCAGGGTTGCGGACGCCTTCGGCAATTGCAGTTACGGATAGTGATGAAGTGTTAGTCGCGATAATGCAGTCGTCCGGTACTTGCTCGGCGACTTGTTGCAATACTTGCTGTTTGATGTCCAAGCGCTCGGCAACCGCTTCAATCACGATTTCGGCATTGTTGATTCCATTGATTTGATCGCTAGTGGTGAGTCTATCAATTGCCGCATCAGCCAAGTGTGGCTTGAGACGGCGACGTTTTTGCTTTTTGCTGATGGCTTGTTGGTGATCAATCACTGCGGCATCGAGCGCGTCGCGTGACAAGTCAATCAGTCTAGTGTTTAAACCTTTCTCTGCAAGCACCGATGCGATTGCTCCACCCATCACTCCAGCGCCAATCTCAGCGGCGTGCTCGAGTTTACGTGGCTTGAATTCTTTGGTGCCCCGCGCGAACTTTTTGGCTGCCTCACTAGCGAAGAAAATACTAACTAGTGATTTGCAAACATCTCCTGTTGCCAAATCGGCAACCGCTTTAGCTTCGCGTTCAACCATTTCGTGAGCGTTGGCGCTGAAGGCATTTAACACTAACTTAATTGCTATAGGGTGGGCAGGGTAACGGCCCTTGGTTTTAGCCCTAATCATTTTACTTACTTGACTGCCAATTATTAGGCGCGCAATTGGGTTGCGGTCGATTAGGTATTTGGAAATACCACGTTCTTTTTTATGTACTTTCAAACGGCCCATCGCTACATCACAAGCGATAGGCACTAATTGGTCTTCATGCGCTAAACGATCGACCATGCCGCGCTTGAAGGCTGTCTTGGCATTAAACAAGCGTCCGCTCAAAATCGCATCTAGTGCGGACGGAATCCCGATGCGTTTCGGCAAACGATGTGAGCCACCCCAGCCTGGAATAATACCCAATTGCGTTTCTGGCAGCCCAATCCGAGTTTTAGGATCGTTTAGGGCAATGATGTAATCACACGATAGTGATAATTCATAAGCACCACCCGGTACTGCGCCACCAACAGCGGCCACGGTTGTTGCTTTAAGTTTTTCGATACGCCTAAAAATACCGTGCACGAATTTAACGACTTGATGCGCCTCAGATTTATCAGTAATAGCCGAAATTCCATCTAGGTCAGCTCCAGCAGCGAATTGAGTCGGCGTGCGCCCGGCAAAGACAATCGCCTTTAATGAAGAATCATTCTCGAGGTCTTTAACAACGCTATCCAGATCTGAGAGTAGTGGAGCGTCTAATACAGCCAAGCTGCGATGCGGCGGGTCTAGTACTACAATTGCCAAGCCATCTTCAGGCCGCTCGACGCGAATGCACGCTCCAGGCTGTGGGCAGTTTTTTGGTTTAGGGAATCCGTTTAGAAATTCAGTCATGATATTACAGGCGTTCGAGAATTACTGAGCCACCTTGGCCTCCACCTATGCACAGTGTCGCTAAGCCAAATTGTTTGTCGCTTTCGATTAGTTGATGCGCGAGAGTAAGAAGTAGTCGCGCGCCAGTTGCACCAACCGGGTGACCAAGTGCAATTGCGCCACCATTCGGATTTAGTGTGTCCATGTTAATTTCACCCATACCTTGCTTCTCAAAAGCGCGGACGCAGCCTATTACCTGCGCAGCGAAGGCTTCGTTTAATTCAATAAAATCGATATCGCTTAATTCAAGCTGTGCTTTCTTCAAAGCAGTGTCGCTTGAATAAACTGGGCCCAATCCCATTCGCGATGGGTCCATGCCTTCCCATGCAAAACTGCGAATGCCTGCTAATGGGCTCAAACCCAGTGATTCAGCGCGTTCTTTAGTTGTGAGCAATAATGAAACTGCCGCATCAGTAATGCCACATGCATTACCAATTGTGACGATGCCATCTGGCTTCTCGAAGTAGGGCTTCATTTTTGCTAGCTTCTCAATAGGCATGTCATCGCGGATGCCATCATCGTTGCGCATCGACTTCCCGCCGCGTTTAGTGCCGAGTGCGACTACAGGCATGATTTCTTTGGCTAAACGTTTATTGTCACGGGCTACTTGAGCTCGCCGATGTGACTCTAATGCGTAGGCGTCACATTCTTCACGAGTTATTTGGAAGTCACGTGCGATGAGTTCGGCAGTTTTGCCCATAATCATGCCGTTGGTCGGATCGGTTAACCCGCCGAGTAGGGCAATCTTTGGTTTTAGAAAAGAAAGGCGAAGCGATGAAAATAGCTTAAGCCTGCGCATGCCACTTTTCGCCTTCATGAGTTCGGTGAAAAACTCTGTCATTTTGTCGCCGAACAGTAATGGATAAGAACTCATTATCTCTACACCATTACAAATGTAAACATCACCCATGTTCGACAAAATGTTTGAAGCAGCTGTAGTGATGGCTTCCATGCCGCTGGCACAATTGCGCGCTACAGTTCGCGCTGGAACATGTTGCGGAATTCCTGCGCGCAATCCAATGACTCGCGACACATTTGCCTGGTCAAAAGGTTGGCCAACACACCCTGTTATGACTTCGTTGATTATTGCGGGGTCGATTCCGGTTTGTGCGATAAGTTCGCGAGTGGTGACTGCGCCTAGATGCGCGACATTTTCTTTAGCGAACATTCCACCAGCACGTGCCATCGGCGTACGGATACCCGCCGCTAACACCAATTGTGGTCCACCATCAAGTTGTGAGTAAGAAGTCATTCGTTTTTATACTTTACACCGTAAACTTAACACTGTAAACTAAAACCCATGGCAAAATACGACAATCTCCGCGAACAGATCCTCGATCAAGCGAGGCATTTGCTGGTTGAAAAAGGCTACATCAATGTAACTATGCGGAAAGTAGCCCATTTGGTTGGTTGCACACCCACATCAATCTACCTATATTTCGAGAACAAAGACGCGCTCATTCACTCCTTAATCGAAGAAGGAATGGATATTCTGCATCAAAAAATCAAAGAATGTCTCGCTGCCGAATCAGATTCTGCGGCGCAATTCAAGAGAATGTGTCATTCATTCCTCGAATTTGGTTTCACTAATCCTGAATATTACGTGGTGATGTTTCAGCTTCCCACCGATGAAATGGTGCCATACCCAGCTGAAAAATATCGCCGTGCACGTAGTAACCTTCAACAGTTCGCGGATGTTTTACATCAAGCTCGAGGTGAAAAGCAACCCACCATCGACCCACTAGTAGACGCCACCATGGTCTGGTCGTTATTGCACGGGGCAACTTCTTTATACCTTGCACAACGCATTGACGCGCGCATTCCAAAGGAACTATTCCTAACTCGAACAGTTGATTACGCGGCCTCAATGCTCAATCCCATACATCAATCATCATGAGTTTAGTTTTTTACATTATCGGATTAATCATCCTCGGATTTTTCTCAGCCAAATTCCTCTATTGGATTATTTGGACGGCACTCATCCTCATGTGTTGGTCAGCACCCACTTGGCTGTACATAGTTCTTGGCGTGCCAGCGTTAATCTTTTTGCTCCCGGTGTTGCGCCAAAGAATTGTTACCGCACCATTGATGAAGATGATTAAGGCGATGGGCTTGCTGCCAGTAATATCAACAACCGAACGTGAAGCACTTGATGCGGGTACGGTTTGGTATGAAGGAGAGCTGTTTTCAGGCAATCCAGATTTTAAACGCTTAATCAAAGAAGAGAAGTACCCGGAGCTCAGTGACGAAGAAAAACTATTCTTAGAGGGCCCGGCAGAAGAGATTTGTGCGATGACCGATGATTGGTTGGTTTTTCAAAAACGTGATTTATCGCCCGATGTATGGCAGTATTTGCGAGACAATGGCTTTTTCGGAATGATTATTTCAAAAGAGTATGGCGGACTTGAATTTTCAGCTACAGCGATTTCAGCGGTCATTAAAAAATTAAGCTCACGATCCATCCCTTTAGGCATTACCGCGATGTTGCCAAACTCACTCGGTCCGGCTGAATTGTTGTTGCACTACGGCACGCCTGAGCAAAAGAAGAAGTTGTTACCACGTTTGGCAGCTGGTAAAGAAATCCCCTGTTTTGCACTTACTGAACCGCATGCTGGTTCAGATGCCGGCGCCATCCGCGCGCGTGGCGAAGTGTTTAAAGATGAAAACGGCGAGCTGAAAATCCGACTTGACTGGGAAAAGCGTTACATCACTTTGGCCTCACGCGCGACCTTAATTGGTTTGGCGTTCAAGCTGTTTGACCCAGAGAATTTGCTACAACGTGGTACCGAACTCGGTATATGCTGCGGACTAATTCCTGCCGAAACCCCGGGCATCACTACCGGACGTCAACACGATCCGCTGAATGTGCCGTTCTTTAATTGCCCGTTTGAAGGCGATAATGTGGTGGTAGGCCTAGATATCCTCGTTGGTGGCCCTTCACGAGTCGGTCAAGGATGGCGGATGTTGATGGAACAACTCGCAGCAGGGCGTGGCATCATGTTGCCAGCGTCTGCGACTGCTGGCGCGCAATTGGCAGCGCGTGTCGTTGGCGCCTATTCAGTAGTGCGCAAGCAATTCGGTATGTCGATTGGCAAATTCGAAGGCATCGAAGAGCCCCTGGCGCGCATTGGTGGCGCCGCATATACGCTTGAAGCAACACGCCGCTTTACTTGTGGCGGTCTTGACGGCGGAGCTAAGCCAGCAGTTGCGTCCGCGATTGCTAAGTATCATTTCACTGAAACTATGCGCGACGTCATCAACGATGCAATGGATATCTGTGGTGGTGCGGGTATTTCACGAGGTCCACGTAACTTGCTAGCGCATGCATACTTCGCTGCACCAATTTCAATCACCGTTGAAGGCGCCAACATTCTTACACGCACACTAATGATTTTTGGTCAAGGCGCAATCCGCTGTCACCCATTCGCCGAAAACGAAATTACGGCTCTTGAAAACGGTGATGTTAAACACTTCGACTTTGCGTTCTTTGGCCATATTGGCCACGTAATGACTAATTTGAGCCGCTCTCTAGTAATGAATATCACTCGTGGACATGCAGCCTCAGTGCCATTCGAAGGTCGTATGCGCCGCGACTACCAGAAGATATCTTGGGCGTCATCTCGCTTTGCGATTCTAGCCGATGTCGCTATGGGTTCTTATGGCGGCGACTTGAAGCGCAAAGAAATGTTAACCGGAAGGTTCAGTGATGTCCTTTCCGGGATGTACATCGCGAGCGCGTTGCTGCGCCGTTACGAGGCTGAAGGTCGCGATAAAGAAGACTACGCGCTTTACCGTTGGTCTATGGATAACGCGTTGCATAACATCCAAAAAGGATTTGATGGCTTGTACGCCAACTTCGATATGCCCTTAGTCGGTTCATTGCTGCGTGGCCCAATCGGCTTTATTGCGCGCCTCAATTCATTAAGCAAAGGCCCTAGCGATCGCATGACTCAACGCGTGGCACGCATCATGCAAAAGCAGGGTGCACAACGAGACCGCTTGTGCGAAGGAACTTACATGTCAAGCGATCAAGATGACCCGCTTGTAAAGCTCGAAAAAGCCTATCGCGCTACTCTTGCTGCCGACAAGGTCGGAGTTCGCATTAAAGATGCCATCCGTAAGGGTGAGCTGCCTCGCCAGGCGCCAATAACTTTGCTTGATGAAGCATTAGAAAAAGGTATCATTAATGAAAATGATGTCGCAATCGTGTGCAAAGCCGAAGAGCTGCGCACCGATGCGATAACTGTTGACTCATTCTCAGAGTCAGAATATCTTGCGACTGCCCTTGATGGTGGTTGGTAAATGCTCGAAAAACCTCGCTTCTCTGCCTTTTTCCCTCATCCGTTATTGCGTGACCAACATGCAATGACGATTGCTGGGGCGATGCTGCCGCGCCCATCAGGTCCATTCAGCGGACTGGCTAAAAAGCACTGGTTAAAAGTAGATAGCGACACATCAATTTTACTTGAGCTGAATTTACAAGCCGATCGTACTAAACCTTTGCTGGTCATGGTACATGGTTTGTCTGGCTCATCGCAGTCGCCATACATGTTGGGCGTAGCGCAAAAAGCATTCTTACAAGGGTGGTCGGTCATTCGCATTAACATTCGTAATTGCGGAGGAAGTGAAAAGCAAACGCCAACTT
>JAPYTC010000037.1 GCA_029941685.1 Planctomycetota bacterium
CTATCGGTGTAGCGCAGCAGACTACCTAAATGTTGGTCGCCAGCAAGATGAATAGCATCGGCATCACCCATCATTTTTACTGCACGAGTTCGCGCAGACTGCGGCCATCCTCCTGAATCGGTATCGGCAGCAAATTTGTATCCTTGCGGGTACTCGCCTTTCTCAGGAATAGCTAAGGACGGCAATATGCCACCGCTTTTGGCTTTTTCTGGCAAGGTCGCTAAATTACAAAACGGGGTCTGGGACAACACTACTTTTTGGAAGTCAGCATTTTTTCGTTTTGACCAAGCACTTAAGAATTTCTCTTGACGCTCACCTAACAAATTGGCGCCTGGGACATCAGCATCACGTGCATCGAAGCCCTCTGCTTGCGCCCAGCCATTTTTAAAATTACCCTCTGGCACAACATCGCTTGCGGAATCTTTAAATTGGCGGTCGGCGACTATTGCGAAATCGACGTTAGCGTATTTAAAATCGGTGAAGTAAACACTCATACCTGATTCGCATTTGCGTTGATCAACACCGCGAGGTAAATGCGCAGTTTGAGTTTCATGCACCACATTCACGAACTCAACAGGATGCACATAGCCACCTGAATCTTGCGCCGTTAGCCCGCGTGACTTATCGGCTTTGGCGCGACGTCCACCAGCGCCCCATACGTTGCCCTGATAGATATCGTGATCATCGGGGATACTTACACTTGGCAAATGGCGGGTCAATTCTCCGAGTGACCAGTAAAAGCGATACCATTTATATAAGTAATCAAAAGTTAATTTTTCGAGGCTGCGCGCATCGACTGGGTCGATATCGCCTTCGTAAAGTTGATCACCGGCGAAATACAACATGTCTACGTTTTGCAATTGCACATTGTCGACGATTTCTTGGTGCGGAAACCAGATTGCATCTGAATTCCATTGCAAGTCGCCGACGTAATGTTTGAGACAATTTAATGATGCTAATGAAAAATCATCTTCAGGTTCGGCGGCGAAAGTACCGTGGTAAGCGTAGTCACCAAATTCATCGGCATGCAGCACAATCTTGAATGCCTCACTCACCCTCAAATCACGGCTTAGATTAAACAACACATTCCACGGCCCGGCTTTCAAGGTGGACACACTCGCTGTCTGCCAAGCGCCGTTACGTTGCACCAACAACTCAGCAGTTAGGTTGTGGTAATTTTCAAGCGGCACCAACTGCGCATTTAGACGCACGCGGTTTTGAGTTTGCGTGTATTGCACTCCCACTACCGGTCCGAAGTTATGGTCTTCAAAGTAAGCTGCAAGATCTCCGCTGTTAGTGAAGTCGCTAAATGCATACCCACCGCCATTAGCACCTAGATGCGACACTAAACCAAACAAACCGTCGATGTTATGGTGAGCAATGCCGTCAGCGGTGCACGTCGAAACCACGGTGTCGCTACTCCCTTGATATGAGGTTAAAGTAACGCTGGCATCCACCTCATTTACATCAATATCAATCTGCAAACGCAATGCTTCGTTCAAGCCAGAACGACTAAAATTTTGGCCAAGGCACAGTTGCTGCAGGTCGCCATCTTTTAGCGCCCCGCTGATCGACCAGCGCCCGGTCTTACCATGACTCTGCGAATTGTCATACAGTGCAATATCGCCATTCAAATTCAAGGTCGCTAACAAGCCACCGTCATTCGCCGGACGATGATGTACTTGCGCCGACAAACGGTAATCGACATCATCACCACCTGCGCCAAAAATAATTCCGCCGAAGCCATCGCCAACAATGAACTCGTTAGTGCAATCAACCATCACACTAAAAGTATGTTGGCCCACTTTCGCACTTAAACTTTGATCTAATGTCATCAAGGTGCGCAGCGGATAATTCTTGGCACCCTCAACACATTCAATGCGCTCGCCAACTACCCGCCAATCTTGCAAACGATTCGCCCACTGATTACCGGCTACCCACGTGCGCGGCTTAGTATTTAACTTTTTTTTTGAGACCTCATCTCGCGAATTTTAATGTCGCGCCACTTAATATCCGTCACACCACCATTGTGCACCTGAAAAGCAATGATGCCCGAACTAAGCGCATCGTCGTGATAATCGCAAACCGGCACTCCGTTAATCCATGTTTGAATATGATCACCCACCGCCAAAATTCGGTAGTCCGTCCATTCGCCTAGAGTCATCGCTGCACGCGCCGCTGCAAAATCGTCACCTTCTAGTGGTTGCAGCCAACCGCGGCCACCCTCGTCATACAAACCGCCGGTGTAAGCACGCTGCTTGCCATCGATCTCAAGCTGATAACCGCGCAAACGGGTGCCGTCCATAGCCGAGCGAATTTGGATGCCGCTGTTACCGCCCGCCGTCATATTTATCTGACACGTTAATTCAAAGTCAGCGTACTCGCGTGGCGAATGCAAAAAAGCATTACCACCACTAGCGCCGATGCCGTGCAATGTGCCATCGGTTACCGTGTAAGTTGCCTTACCGCCAACGTGCACCCAGTTTTCGAGTGAGTTACCACTAAGCTGCGCTACAAAATTGTTTTGCGCCTCTTGTTGGGCGCCGCACGCAGAAAGACAGATGACAAGGACACTTAGCTTCGTTAGCATTAGATTATGTTAACTACCTTGGCATTGCTATGCACCTTATTTGCTGCACAAAATGGCGACAAAACCGGCGAAGAGCAAACTCCGCGTTATCTCGATGCCCAGTTACAGCCATCGCCAATATTGACTGCGGCAGAACAGCTAAAAACATTCACACTTAAAAGCGGCTACCAAATTGAATTAGTTGTTGCCGAACCGCTAGTGGTCGATCCGGTTATCGCAATGTGGGATGAACATGCACGTTTGTGGGTAGTTGAAATGTCAACCTATATGCTCGAGGCAACTGGTGCGGCCGAAAACGACGAGAGATGTTGCATCGCTGTAATCACCGACAGTGATGGTGATGGCATACTCGATACTCGCACCGAATACCTGAACGACTTAATCTTGCCGCGTGGTATAGTGCCGGTCAAAGAAGGTATGCTCGTTCTTGCGCCGCCAAATTTACTACTTTGCGAAGACACCGACGGCGACTTAGTTGCTGACAAACGCACCATCATCGAATCTGGTTTTGAACTCGGCATCACCTCGCCCGAACATGCGCCGAACAACATGTTGCGCAGCCTCGACAACTATATCTATCTTGCCAAGCATGACCAACGCTGGAAATGGCAAGACGGCGAGCTGACCACCGAGCCCAACTACATCGGCGCGCAATGGGGTTTAGCAGAAGATCGTTTCGGACGGAAATTCTACAATCACAATGCATACCCCATGTTCTTCGATAAATTGCCGGCGCATTACTTTGCCGGCAAAGATTACGCTTTCAAAAACGAAGTTCTACAGCAAGCAATTTCTGCAAGCCGTCCACACCCTGCTCGTTTGTCATTTGGAGTGAATCGCGCATATCGATCCGACACTCTTGACAGCGACGGCTACTTACAACGTTGGACGGGGTGTTGTGGTCCGTATGTCAATGGCAACCGGATGATTAACGCCTACAACTGCGAGCCGTGCGGCAATTTAATCCACTGCATTTCAATGACCCCTAGCGGCACGGTTACTGACGAATTCGAGTTACTGACTTCAAGCGACGAACGTTTCCGGCCAGTGAATATGTTTGGAGGCCCCGAAGATGCGATTTATGTCGTTGATATGAATCGCGGTTTATTTCAGCATAAGGTTTTTTTAACATCATATTTACGTGAGTACTCTGAGAAACTTGGTTTAGATAAACCCGGAAGCACCGGCCGCATTTGGAAAATAACCGCGACCAATCTCAATGAAAGCACTGACACTCTACTACCTGGCGATGCAACGCCACGTCAATTGGTTGACTTGCTCAGTCATCCAAACAAGTGGTATCGTGATGCAGCCCAACGAGTGTTGGTTGACGGCACACAATTGAAGCCATTAACGATTAAGGCCTTGCACGACAGCGACTCTATTCATGCAGCATATGTTTTAGTGGCTATGGGTAAACTCGAGCATGAAGACGTAATGCCCTTTGTTGAATCTTCCGACCCGCAGCGACAAATACTTGGTATTCAGCTAGTGGCTCTGGCGAAAGCCGAATCTGGCTCTAAGCTCCTTCAAGCAGCGCAACGTGTCCATTCCGGTGGTGGCCTGCCTCGGTTGCAGAGCCAAATTTCTCGTGACTACGACTTTATCAATTTACCTGGACCCCTAGACGAGTCGGATACCACCAACGCTGCACCCGATACGTTCATAAAAACTTGCGCGGCCTGCCACGGCGCCGATGCTCAAGGCATTGACAAGCTTACCCCATCATTAGTAGGCAGCCCATTTCTGCAGAAGACCGATGCTGAATTACATAAAGTAATTACCGAAGGTAATAACACCATGCCGCCAATAAATTCACTTACTCAAGAGGAACGCCAGCAAATCATCGATTACCTGCGCATCCTATAATACCCGTCATGACTCAATCCCTAGCCATCCTCATTGCGCTTGTTGGCGCTACCTCAGTTTCTGCACAATCGAATAACGATTACGCACCACCTGTTATCGAAGTCGATGGCTTACGGGGTATTCCGATTGATATCATTAGCGTAGACACACAGATGGTATTTGATTTTGAAACCCAATCGGTTAATGTAATTTCCGACATGAATTTCAAAATGATTGGCGAAAAAGGCTTTCCTCTATTCGACCTGCGTCAACAAATTACTAGCGCTGCGCTCAATGGCATCGATATCGATGTCGCACAATTAGCAGCTCACGATTTCGGTAAGCAAACCGGCACCATGCGTATCATAGAGAGTGAATGCCAGATGAAAGTGGTCAATGTATTACATCTTGAATACACCTTATCCACGCCATCGTCACCCGCAGCAATCGACATCAAATGGGACAAGGCCGGCATGACTTTCGATACTTGGTACTCTGACCTAAACCCCGGTCGCTATGCCGAACAGTGGTTTCCGGCGAATTTGCTTTACGACCAACACCCACTTAACGTCGACATCAAATTAGTCGGCGCCAAGACCCAACACCTGATGGTGACGAACGGCGCAACCACCGAAGTGCGCAAGCACGAATGGCAACTGCGCTTCCCTGATTCATCCACGGCCTTCTCGCACATGATCGTAATCGTGCCAGCCAGCGAAATAGACTTCTTGAGCAAAAAGGGTAATGTCAACGGTGATAAAATGCGTATCGATGTATATTGCCGCAAAGACGCGCCAACATCAGCGCAGCACGTCCTCAATGAAACTGCTAAAAGCTTACGTGAATACAGCAAGTCAATGGGAAAATGGGATCACGGCGACGACTGCATCGTTTACGTCTGGAAAGGCAGTCGTTCCATGGAATACGACGGCGCCACCACCACCGCACTCGGCGCACTCGACCACGAAATATTTCACAGTTGGTTCGGACGCGGCGTAAAACCAGCATCACAAAATGACGGCTGGTGGGATGAAGCATTCAATGTTTACTTCGCTGACGGACGCCGTCCAAATCGACGAGTGGTTGAAAAAGAAGGCAAACCGGTGACGCTGTCGTCTAACAACCCATACAACCGTATCACCCCTGGTGCTTCATACTCGCTAGGCGCTGTTTTCTTCGGACGCCTTGCGCACCTGATCGGCGCCGATAATCTGCACACGCACATGTCAGACTTTTACAACAAGTACACGGGACAAGTTGCCTCTACCGCTGATATGGAAAACTTCCTCGTCACCGCAAGTGGCAACGAAGAAGTTCGTAAATTGTTCGCCCGTTATGTTTATGGGCGCGACGAAAAGTAATTAGACCTTACTTAACAATCAGTGGTTGCGAATCGTAATCACCCGGGATCTCAACATCTTTCAAATTAAGAACTGTTGGGGCCAAGTGAGTTGAATCGTAATACACGTCGCCGTCTGGCAATTCAGTTTGGCGGTTAGAGAAAAACACCCCTTGCACAGCATGGATGTCTACCCCACAGTGGTCACCTGACCAGGCGTAGTCGTTGTCGCTGACGTATGGTCCCGGCACAGCGATGGTATCGCCGTTTTCATCGACGCCATCGACTAAAGTAATGCCACCACCTGTCACGCTCCATGAAGCGCGATAGCCACTAACAAAGTCGATTGTAATTTCGGGCGCGCCCTCTTGAGCAACGGTGTCGCCGTCTTGTTTAGTTTTATGCACGTACTTGCCGCTGTAAAGATCGTCGCGTAGATAAACCTTCTTGACCATCTTTTCGCCAGTCTCTGGATCGATCATCTCGTACAAACGAGCTTCAATCTCTTTGACTACGGCATCGGCTTCGTCAGCATCAACAAGACCTTTCGCCTCGCGTCCCTTGATGTTGAGGTAAATTTTACCAATCGCAATTGAGTAAGCCTGGGTTTCACCCCAGTCAACAAACTTCAATTGGCTCTTGTTCATCTGCTTAGCCGTTAGAGGCATCGCAACGCGGTTGTGGTTATCAATGGTCAAGAAACCCTCTTGCGCCAACCAAGAATTAAGATCAACCTGACGACGGAAAGAGTCAAAACCGTGGTCTGAAACAATCATCAGTACATCGTTTTCACTTAAAACTTCATCAAGCAACCAGCCAACAATCTTGTCCATCTCTTTATAAATCACTAGGGCTGAATCTTTGAGTGCGAAATCTTGTCCGAAATAATGCACAACTCGATTAGCAGCAGCCTCGTCATACTGAGGATGACGTGAGTCCATGTGATTCATCAACATGTGACAAATGCGGTCTGGAGTACCGAAGAAGTGAAATAGCACCTCCCAGTCTCGTGCTTTCACTGCAGCTTTCAACATTTTCTTACGCCATCCGAGAGTAAACTCGATATCGGCCAAGAATGCATCGTCTGACAGCTCGGCGTCTTTAACCGCGTGCGTCTGGCATGCCCAACCAAGCGTTTCGAAACGACCGATTTCATCTTGAATTTCTTTAGCGAAATTAGCTGGATATGAAGTGCGGTTGCCAGGTGTAAGGTGTTCTGGGTCAACTTGTAATGGCGATGAGTAAATCTCAAGCTCGCCGTTGCGCTCTTCTACCCACAAGCGCACTAGCGCCCAGGTGCTGAACTTTGAATTCCAGACGAATTCAACTTGGTAGAACTCTGACCAAGTATTGATGGCAACCGTTTGCATAACACCATCTACCGTTAGGTCAATGCTAGTGCCTTTATTCCACTGCACTGACAAATCAACCGATGTCTTTGAATGGGCTAAACGCGTACCCACTTTTTCCTTTTTAGAGGTCAAATTAACTGGACCGTAAATTTTCGACGACATCTTATCATCGAGAAGGTAAATTTTTACCGTGCCCGACGATTGGCCCCCTACCGAAGGGTGAATCGTTTTACGCGAAGTCACGCGTTCTTTAGTAGTCGTGTAAATTGCTGACGAGTTTAGCCCGCCAAGCGCATCTGGCGCACCAAGCCCAGCAACTAATTTGCCGTGCTTCAATTCTTCGGTTGGGTAAGAAACAATGGTGCCTTGCCCTCTAAACGCAACGCCGGCATCGTCGAGGTTAACCCAAAAGTTCTCGGCCAAATTTAGCGATTCGTAAGCAGGAAACACCTCACCCTCGGGGTAAGCGTCTTGCCACGACATGAAGAAATAACCACTGCCACCTAATCCAGCAATAATCAGTACTGCGCCCACTGGCTTATGTTTGATCACTAAGGTGACACCGATAGCTGCTAACAACAACCCAATAGCAAAAACTAAAGTGAAGTCTTTAATGGTGGTGTAAGGCAATTGGGCATCGGCTGCACTAATCCTTACTGGCTCTTGAAAGCCAATAGTGGGTACCACTGGTGCACTGCGTTTACCGCGAATGATACGAATGAAATCAAAAATACCGTGCTTACCAGGATTACGGCCCGTATTGATCGATGCCCAAGAAACTGGAGATTGCGCCGGGTTTGCCGGCATAAATTTGGCGAAGGTGCCCTCACCGCGCAAACGCGAGAAGTTAGGCAGTTCGCCGGCATCCATCCATGTTGTGGCATAGCCGGCGTCCATGCCGTCCATACCTAATACGATGACTTTTTGATCGTTAGATGAGCCTTGAAATGAGGCGAAAGAAAGTGCTGCTACGCTTAATGTAGCAACAAACAATGCAAGAATGCGTTTTGTGAGCATGATTTATGGTTGGGAGACAGTTGTCTTTGTGTAAGATTAAGCAAGCGTGAGTACTAACTCCACCTTCTTTGACGGCAAAAAACATTGGTTGGCTCCAATGTTGCTATTATTGTTTGCAGCTGTCTTAGGGATGGTGCTGTCTGGCGACATTAACACCGATGGCAATCACACTGATAGCCCTCTATCGGCTAGTGAACAGGGCAATATGAAGCCGATTGAGGCCGGTGTTTATGACGGTCCCAGAAGTTCTGACCAGCCTATTTTACGAGTTCCTACCCATGGTACTATTCGCGGACGCATCACTTCTGCAGATTGGACAATTTGGCCGTCCGAAGCCGTTGTAGAACTTATATTAATTAAAAATAATTCTAAAATCGCGCAATTTGCCTGCCATCGCGAAGAATCCAACTTCATTTTCGAGCAAGTCAATTTCGGAGCTTACCGACTCAAACTGGTAGGCGATCGAATCTTGCCATTCAGCATTGATGTCAAATTAGACGCCGAGGCTACTGACATCTTTCAGAGCATGCCACTGCGAAATGCGGCCTCGATAAGCGGTGTGGTCTTCGACACTGCCGGCAATGTGGCTGTCAACGTGCAAGTCGTGTCGCGATTCCAGCATGAACTCGAAGGCTTCTACGTCGTACCGCAAATAACCACCACCGACCACGAAGGACGCTTCACCATTGATGGAGTACGTCCTGGCGTCCACAAGGTTTTTGTTGGCGCCGAACACAGCCCACTATCGAAAACCGAGACCATTAATATCAGCGAGAATTCTCCCGAAGCTTTTACCCAATTTACCATTAACAAATTCGGGACGGCATCAGTATTCGTTAACTTTGTTGCTACCACAGCCAACGACTCTAAGCGATTTAAAAAGCTGCGAGTCTCTGCCGAACGCCTCGCCAGCGACCCAACCTTTAGCTTAAGCCTCGACGTTAATGATCAGGGACTTGCTCAATTCAATGCCCTACCCCCCGGACGCTACAGCTTCACTGTATATGGCGGCAGCATTCGTCGCACTCGCTACACTGCGGCGGTCATCGAGGGTAAAAACAGCGACGTGAAGATTGATGTTGGCAAGCACTAGGTAGGCAGCGGTATATTATTAAGCATGGCAAAACCAGACTCCATCATTAATCCAGCCGATTACCCGCTCGACAACATTTTGTTTGACGCCGAAGAATGCATGCGTCGCAACCCGCAACGGTTTGAGTTTTTGCAGCTTACTTCAATTCTGCACATGGACCTCGAGAGCAATCTTATTGTCGGCCACCGTCACATCGGCGACGACGAATTCTGGATGCGCGGTCACCTTCCTAGTCGTCCATTGTTTCCGGGGGTGTTAATGATCGAGTGCATGGCACAAATCGCCTCCATTCACGCCCATCACGAGTTAAATCTCGAAGAAGAAGTCTTCATGGGTTTTGGCGCCGTCGACGGTGTTCGCTTCCGTAAGCCAGTCGAGCCCAACACCGACTTAATCGTCGCCGGGAAAATCATTCGTGCATCTGCTCGCATCCCATACTTTAAATGGGAAGGTCAAATGATGACTGTTGCAGGCGAGCCTGTTTGCCAAGCCACTATTACTGGCGCTGCTTTTTAATTAATCTAAAAACACGCCAAGTACGTCGAGCTGTGCACAAACACAATCTACATCGAGTAGTTCGGCGAACGAATCTTTAGTGCGGCCATCATCGGAAGAGATCGCTTCTTTGATGTAGGTGCCGTGTTGCGACCGCAACCGCAAAACTCGAGCGTCGCCATCGGCTTGATGCTCAAGTAGCTCGAGCCACCGCTCGCGCACGATATCCTTACCACGCCGATGCATCACTCGGATTGGAGTGCCCTGCGCTAAAACCCAGCGACCACCCTCTTTTATTGCATCTAACTTTTTATCGATAGCGGCAAAATCTATATCGCTACCGCAAAACTCGACTCGAGCCAAATATTCTTTTTCGCAAATTGCCTGTTTAATCTCTGCCACACGCTTACGATCGCATGGCTTGAGGTCGGTGACTTCGATTCGTCCTTCCGAGCGTTCGTTTATTGCTTCCGCTAATTCTGCAAGGTCGATGTCTTCGCGTTTAACCTTAGTCATTTCAAAGACAAAAGGACGCCCTCTACCAAGCATCAGCACGTCGATGTCTTCACGGCCAGCACCGTGAAACTTATTGCGCCGCGCTTTGAAACGTGGCATCGCTACTCGTGCAATCAAATCTTGAACAGAATCTCGCACAAGTCGTCCGAAGCCTTCGCAGTGGTCGCAACCACGCCCCTTACAATCGGGACAAAAGAAAATGGTCTGTGGTAGGCCACGTACTAATTTGCGGTAACGGCCTTCAAACAAAAAACGTTGCGGGCTACCAGGAAACTGATGCGGTTGCTCGCTCACAACTTAAACAAATGTAGGTGTCTTATCCTTCAACGCAGCCAACTCGCGCTGAATCGACTCAAGCCCTTGCATGAATAACTCGCGCTTTTCCAGCAAATTGGTAGCCGCCAACTCACGGTAGTGTTCAATACCACGCTCGAGGTTTTCGCGGCAATCATCAATCGACTTAATCATTCGTTCTGAAAAATCACTATGGCAACGCACAATATCATCACGCAAAAAATCCAAACTTAAGCGCAGCTCATTAATAAACATATGAGGGCGATCGCTATTTATCGGTAAATGTAGGCGTCCGTAAATATGACTTGCCATGTCTTTGAGAGTGGTTGTGCCTTCAAAGTAAGCCGCATTAGGGCCACAGCAAATAGATGCATTAGCATGCGGGTCGATGTCTAGCTTAAGCGTCGCCACACCTGCCAAATCATGGCAAATACAGGCTTTTTCTAGGACCGCCTGCTCGGCGCCCCGCTGTTCATCTTCGGAGAGGCCTGCCTCGCCAACCTGATTAAGCTTGCGTTTTTGGTAAGCGCGGCTGGCAGTGCAAATGGGTGATTGGGTAAATTCGGTATCAGCAGCTAGAAAACCTTTAGGACACTTCGAACCTGGTTTTCCTTGACTTATTTTTTGTCGACGTTGTTCTTCGCTTGCCGAAGTAAGCAACGACCAAAAGGGCACTCCGAGTGGTGATGATGGGCTTAGCGAAATGTCCTTAGAGCGCGCAGCAATTATTTTTGCCATACTGTATTGGTCGACATTGGTGACCTCAGGCACGAACAAAAATGAGCTTCCCCAGCCAGTGCCATCGACGGCGTAGTGGTCGCGCAACAACGCATCTTCTTGGGAATTACCAATACCGCCCTGAGCGGTGATACGTGGCATCGGTGGTTCGCCACAATCGGTACGACCATTAGTCGAATTTGTTTTGTTGCGAATCTCGCGTAAGATATCAATCAACTGTTGTTTGTTATCACGAAATTCACTTAGGACTGGCCCCATCAACTGGCCCTTGCCGCCGAAGGCATGGCCGCCACAGTTAAGTCCAGACTCTACGCGGTACTCGGCTATATGCAAACCAAGCTTGGCAAACATTTTTCCTTGTACCAGCGCTGACCGGTAATCACTTACTTTTAGAATTATCCGCTTGCGAGTGTTGCCGTTGGCATCTGGATAAGCTGCGTCGAAATTTGCGATATAACTAAACAGCCGGCGATTCATGCCTGCTGACAAAATTACCGCACCGTTGACATCACTGTTCATGAAACCGCGCAAGCCACTTAACGCATCAGAACTATTCTCTGGGTACTTTACACCACGACGATCAAAATCGCGGTCAAGTTTAGTCATGATATTCACGTCGATTGGCCCCGGCTTTATTAAAGCACGAATCTCGTTTTGCAGTCGGGCTCGCTCTTCATCAGAATCTGCTTTTAGCATACGCTGGTAGATATCGCGCAAGTCACATTCTGGCAGTAACTCGCAATAGCGCACAATCTCACCTTGGTCTTCAAAGGAAGATTTGCGTAGTACTTCGAATTGCTCACCCACAAGTTCATGCAATAAATTCAAGTATGCTGTAATGCGCCGTGCACGTGAATCTTCTTCTTGTGCATCGATAGCTATAAATGACTTATTGTGATTGGCAGCGACCTTTTCGCGCACCTGTTCGAGGAAAATATCGTCAACCATAGACACAACCGAAGCAATGCCAAAACGTGCTACTTTTAAAGGAGTATCGACCGTGAACCCAGTCGCCATTACAGGGATGTGAAAGGTGTGCATCTCTGACCGTATTGTAATGAAAACTAAGGTAGAATATCGCGGTGTGGCCTGAACTCTTCACTATTCCTTTTCTCGATTTTCCCCTACGCGCCTTTGGCTTGTTGGTGGCAACGGGATTCTTGGTCGGCGTATCTGTCGGCTCAAAGCTAGCTGCCCGTCACGGAAGCGATCTTAAAAACGACCC
>JAPYTC010000038.1 GCA_029941685.1 Planctomycetota bacterium
GCTACCACCGGGTTAACCGCTTCGAGGTGTGATGGGTTGGCCGTTAAAACCACTTCGACGTCTTTACCACATGGCGTCGCGTACACTCCGCGCGCGCCAAGGTGATATTTCACATCACCCGAACCTTCGGATTCGCCTGGCAGCATCACCCCTTCGAACTCACTGAAAATTTTAGTGTATGACTTGTTAAGAATATTCGCCAGCACATTCAAGCGCCCACGGTGAGCCATGCCGATGACCACACGCTTTACACCACGCGTGGCAGCTCGGTCGATAATTTCACTCATCGCCGGAATTAAAGTATCGGCGCCTTCAAGTGAGAAACGTTTGTTGCCTGGATAACGCGTATGTAAAAACTGCTCGAAGTTTTCGGCGCTGACCAAGCGTTGCAAAATTCGCAAACGTGATTCCTCGTCGAAAACATCGTCGTTACTGTGTCCCTCGACGCGATCGCGTAGCCAATGTTTACGCTCGCGATTTACGATGTGCATGTATTCGATTGTCCAGCGGCGGCAATAAGTTTCGCGGAGCACATCGAGGATTTCACGCAACGTCATAGATTGGCGTCCACACATGCCATCGGTTAAAAACTCGCGGTCGAGATCCCAGATGGTGAAGCCGTACCAAGACGGGTCAAGCGACGGCAACATGTCGGGCTTGTACTCAAGCGGATCGAGGTCGGCTAGTTGACATCCACGATTGCGGTAGGCTGAAATTAATTGCCACACTTTCGCTTGTTCAGTTGCGGCGTCGTCGGCTCTTAAAGTGTGATGATCGTTACTTAAACGCGCTGGTGTCCAGGGCACTCGTAGAACACTGAATATGTCAGTCCAAAAACCGTCGGCATCATCGAGTAATTCTTCGATGCGTTTTAACAGCAACCCTGACTCGGCACCTTGCACTGTGCGGTGATCGTAAGTGCTCGTGATTGTCATCACGGGGCTCATCGCGATTTCAGCAAGCATTGCCG
Source organism: Planctomycetota bacterium (assembly GCA_029941685.1). GTDB lineage: Bacteria > Planctomycetota > UBA1135 > UBA1135 > UBA1135 > JAPKEZ01. The sequence goes on from JAPYTC010000038.1 coordinate 971, forward strand.
GATTCATCGCCCGCGCTTGGGCGGGAATCCCGATTGAGCCCGTCGCTAAAATCAACCCTTGCCCCTGCATCAAGCGCGGGACCGAAGCTTCGGTGCCAAAACCACCAGGATTGGTTAGCGAGAAAGTTGTGCCGGCGTAATCAGCAGCAGTTAACTCGCCTGCGCGACCGCGAGCAACAATGTCTTGGTAAGCATCGAAAAACTGTTTAAAGGTCATCACCTCGGCGCCCTTGATGTTTGGCACAACCAAACTGCGCTGACCGTCTTTGCCGACATCGATAGCCATGCCGACGTTGATATGTTTCGGCTGCATACGATAAGGCTTGCCATCTACTTCTTTGTAGAAAGCCTGTACGTTAGGCTGCTCTTTAATCGCCTGTACCATCGCAAAAGCAATGAAGTGCGTATACGAAGCTTTGCCTAGGGCGCGCGCTTTCATGTGCGCGTTAATGATGCGACGGTTTTCTTCGAGCACCTTAACTGGAATGGTGCGCACCGAAGTTGCGGTCGGTACACCTAGTGAGGCATTCATGTTACGCGCAATAGATGCGGCAACACCACGTAGCGCTTCGACCTCGACATTATCGTCGCTAGGCGGAGTCGCGTTCGTTTCCTTTACCTTAGCGCCAGCCTCTGCTGCCACACTCAAAAACCACAACCCCCACTCTTCGTCTACTGCCGAAGGGTCTTGTCGCCATTGCTCAAAAAGGGATTCAACGTATCCTGCGTTAACACCAAATTGTTGTTTGAAATCGATAGTCATGACTAAGCCGCTTTTTGCGTCTCCGAGGCCCTATATTATATCACAGATGAGCAATCCCGCCGTCCCCTCTTTAGTTGAGCTTGTGCAAAAATTGTCTGCCGAAGTCGGGTTAGAGTTGCGGGCGATTTTACCGGCCACCGAACTTGATAAAGAAGTCATCAACCGCTTCGATTCTTGGCTAGATTCTGGTTTCGCCGGCGAGATGAATTACCTTAAGCGCGCGCGCGAAGTTGGCGCCGATCTCCGCCAATGGAAAGCATGGACCCAATCCGTAGCGCTGTTCGCCCTGCCATATCGCCGTCCCCCAGGTGGTTTTCGCAACGGTGGACGCGTCGCAAGTTATGCTTTGGGTACGGATTATCACAATGTGATTGGGCGCAAGCTCAAAAAACTGGGTAAACGTCTACAAAAAGCCGGTATTTGCCAAGCCTCACGCGCCACTGTCGATGCGGCTCCAGTGCTTGAGCGTGAATGGGCAATCCGGGGCGAGGTTGGTTGGCGTGGCAAAAACACGCTGCTTATTCACCCTAACCACGGTCCGATGGTAATGTTAGGTGAATTATTACTCGATTGTGACGTCCCAGCTTGGACCCAGCCCAAAACAAGAAATGCAACTTGTGGAAGCTGCACTTCTTGCATCGATGTCTGCCCAACCTCGGCTTTTAACACAGAATATCAACTTGATGCCAGAAAATGCATTTCGTATTTCACAATTGAAGTGAGCGATAAAGAAATCCCTTTAGAATTTAGGTCGAAAATGCGGGATTGGGTGTTCGGTTGTGACGAATGTAGTACTATTTGCCCATTTGGTGACGAAAAAGCTGACTTTGATGCAGATTGGGGCAGACACCCCGCATTGCAACAACTTAGCCTCGAAGATTTACTCACTACTTATGAACAAGATTTCCACAAGTTATTCACAGGCTCGCCAATCCGCCGTGCCGGCTGGGAAGGCATGCTTAGAAATGCCTGTGTCGTCCTTGGAAACTTGAAGAAAGGTGAAAAGGCGTTAAAAAACGCGCTCGATCACCAAAGCGATTTAGTAAAAGAGCACGCAGATTGGGCGCTTGCCCAGTTTTAGTTAGAAAACGTATTTGTAAACACCGTTACTAAATGTCGAGCTGCCAACATCATAAGCTTGCATCCAAATCGAAACGCCTGATGCGAATGGAGGAGGCGTTACACCGTAGTTAGTAAAACCGGTACTCGATGACGTCATCAGGGTCATCACTTTTATTGGGCTTGATAAATAAGCTAAGCCATAAGGAGTGGTGGTCGGCCCGCCACCGGCAAGACTGTAGACCAAATACACTGAGCTGTTAGATGTACAGTTATCTACCGAAATGATGCTCCAGTAGTTTGCACGCATTGTTTGCACATGCAATTCAACTGGGGACGGCGGCTGCACTGGTGGTCCGTTTCTGAATGCGGCAACCGTGCTGCCGGTGTTGTTTAGTGAGCGTGCATTGTCTTCGGTGTTGGTACCCATAACAGTACCGTTGTAAGTTACGTTCGGCCCCGACCAACGACCCGTTACCGCACCTGGGTTATATGCCATCACCGTTTTTAACGCACTATTTGGAGTGCGATAACCAAAGCTATAAGAATATGCGCCATTACTCGCATTATTACGATCGTGGTTTGAGCCCATGTTGTGCCCAAGCTCATGTGCGAAAACGTCACCGCCCGTCGTGCAAGAATAATTTACTACACTGAAACACCATTGTTGAAAGCTGACTCCAACTGAAGTCATAAGGTATGCAAGGCCTCAGTATTGATAGTTATCACAAATCAAATCGACCATGTCAGCCTGCACCTGATTACGCACATCATGTACCCAGTCGATCTTGCCATCGCCATTGATGCGCAAGTCGTCGAGGATGCCGCCGAAGGTAGATGCCTCGGTATAGCCAACAGTCTCATCGTAGTAAACCAATTCAACACGGTGACTTAGGCCACTGTCGGTGAACGAATCGTTTGTCTCGGTAATCGCGATATCAATCTTGTTTTCCATTTGGGGAGAACCGCCGACTGAGTTTTTAGACTCGGTGGTGTAAACGACCATCACTGTTATTTCAGGGTTCCCCGTACGCGTGTTAGCGACAGCATCGGCTTTAGTTTTAATGCTGTGCGACAAATCATTACCACAACTCGGCAACTTAGATTGATCGACTAACAACAAACGGTGCACGCCATTGCCAGCATATTCAAGTTGAATCATTTTGTCTTCGTAGCGAATCGTACCCATTACAGAATTATCGCGAAACGCAAACAACACTGTCGAGTTACCATGACCGATTACTTTCCCGCGCCACAAATCGCCACCGGTTGGTGAAGTTTCTAGCGAGACGAGTCGTGCCGATAAATTAGTATTAGCAAAAACGTTTAAATTAATTACCGCATGCTGGCGAAGGAGAACGTCAAGGTCTACCGCGACTGTTCTAGTGGCTAGCGTTTGGTGTTGCGAACCAACCGTAGCGTCTGGCAGAATATGGGTGTCAGCGAACAGCTGTGGCGTTGATTGCGTGCAACCTAAAATTATTGTTGTGAGTAGAGTGATCATGAGTTAGAAGACGACTTTGTAGATGCCGTTAGAAAACAGGGAAGCGTCGTGGTCATAAGCTTGAAACCAAACTTGCACGCCGGAGGCTCCGGCAGGAATATTAACCCAGTAGGTGGCATCGCCCGCACCATTAGCGGTCATTGAAGTTATGACCTTAATCGGTGTCGACAAATCGACGACTCCGTAGCTCGTAGTAGTTGGCCCATTACCGGCGACACTGTAAAGAAGGTGCACCTGCCCATTCGCCGTGCAATCTTCGACTGCAAGAATCGCGCCACTTCCGGCGGTTAAGTTCGGTATCGCAAGCACCGGCCCAGCTGGCGGTGGTGGCGTGCCAATTCTAAAATCAGCCACTGTCGATGCGGTGTTGTTTAGCGACCGATGGTTGTCTTGTGAGCTGTTGCCCATCGTGTAACCGTTGTAAGAGACGTTTGGCCCAGAAAAACGGCGGATGCGTGTCCCTGGAGAATAAGCCATGACCGTGCGGTAAGAGTTATTTGAGGTGCGGTATCCGAAGCTATACGAATAAGCACCAGACGAAGCGTTTTGCGGGTCGTGGCTACTGCCCATGTTGTGGCCCAGTTCGTGACCGAAACTGTAATAGCCGGTTGCGCAACTGTAATTTGTTACGCTAAACGCCGAGCTCGCAAAGCCTGTTGAAACATTGGTCATCAAGTAGGCAATGCCGCAATACTGACCGTTCTGACAAATTAACGCCACGCAATCGGCATTGTATTGGTCACGCAAGCTATGCACGTTGTCCATCTTGCCATCGTTAGTGCCTGTTATGTCGTACAACAATTGACTAAAGCTGGACGGCTCGCTGTAGCCAATCATCTCAACTTTATGAACTAACACTAATCGCTGAGTAACGCCACTATCACCATAAGCAGAATTAGTTTCTGAAATTGCAAGGTTTATTTTTGAGGTCATGCCCGACGTGCCGCCTGTCGAATTTTTGGCAGCGGTGGTGTAAGCAACTAATATGTCAATGGCAGGATTGCCGGCGCGGTTGTTATTGTTTGACTGCTGCACTGCTGATGTAACAGCATGCGAGGCGTCATTGCCGCAACCTGCAACTAACGCTTGATCTTCTAACTTGATACGATGCACACTATTGCCAGCATATTCAATTTGAAACAAAACGTCGTCGTAACGTACGGTGCCCATCACCACTCCATTACAAACCGAAAAGTCTGCAGATGAATCCGTGTAGCCGACGAGCTCGCCGCGCCAAACGTGGCCATCGTTGTATTGGTCGATAGAAACGAATTGTGCAGCAAGAGTCGTTCCGTTAAATAAATTCAACTCGATCAGCGGTGAGCTGCCATCAAGTAATGAAACATCAATATCTGCGACGCGGTGCTGGACAGACGTAGAAATTGAACCTACCCCAGGTAAGGCTTGGGCGGTGGTATCAACAAAAAGTTGTTGGGTAAACTGGGTCGAAACTAGAAAAACAGTGGCTAAGAGTGACAGCATGCTCTTAAGTTTATCATCTAAATTGTCAAATTGTCTTCTAAAAAGGCGGAACTAAGGGGTTTCAGCCTACGTCGCATTATAAAAGCCACCCTTTTATTGGAAATTGGCTAATTCTCGAGATAACGTTCAACATGCCCTTAAGCAATAATTTCTTCGAAGACACCAAGTACTGCCCTTGTTGTCGCGAATACGTTCTATACCTTAAAAGCCCCAAGGCCAACTACTGTGTTGACTGCGGAGCGAGGGTGCGATTGTTTAGTGCCGCCGATAAACGCGCATTCAACCATCAGCTCGAGTTAGAAAAACGTCGTCGCATAAACGCGCACAACAAGCGGGTCAGTTAGGTTTATCATGTAGGCAATGTTTAGACTTTGCCTCCTGTTAAGCCGCGACCTGTGTGTGTTGCCGGTTGTTGATGTTTTACATCAAGCAATTGCCGGCGGAGTCGACATGGTGCAGCTGCGCGAAAAAGAAATGACGCCGCGGGAATTTTGCGAATATGCCGCGCCTTTAGTTGAGATATGTAAACGTAATAATATAAAAGTTGTGATTAACGATTCGGTTGAATGCGCCATGGCTTTAGATGCGGACGGCGTCCACCTTGGGCAAGATGATATGCCAGTGATGTTGGCGCGTAAATTAGTGGGGCGCGATAAATTGATTGGGTTGTCGACGCATTCGGCTGAGCAAGCCGAAGATGCGGCTTGTAGTGGCGTAGACTACATTGGTTTTGGACCTATTTTCCCTACTCCTACTAAGGGTTACGTAAAGGGCCTCGGGCCCGAGCAACTCGTCCTAGTGCGTGCTGGTTGTGAGTTACCGGTGCTGGCGATTGGCGGAATCGATGCTGACAATGTGTGCTTAGTGCCGCGTTTTGCAGGAATAGCTGTGAGTTCAGCGATTTGTGCAAGTGTCGAGCCGAAAAATATTTGCCTACTATTGTGCCAATCTCGCGTATAGTAGAGTCATGAGACTAAACCTTACACACCTTGTCATGCCAGCCGTTTTAATGGTTGGTGCGGTGGCCAATGCTCAAGTGGTAAATGTCGGTGATAACCCGACTTACGCTTTCGAGCAGGCTTACAACACTATGGGCTCCACCAAAGCCAGCGATTTTCTCGGCAAGCCGATTTTAGTAGACTTTTGGGGTACTCGCTGAGGTGGCTGTATTTCGTCGTCCGTGCCGGCGGCTGTAAAGCTACAACAAGAATTTGGTGATCGCATTCAGGTCATCTTGGTCGAGTCTCAAAACACTGGTTATGAAAAGTCAGTTGGCTTCGCGCTTAAGGCGGGCTGGCTAGGCAATGGTGCCATCTGGACATCCCAGCGTCCATTCTCAACAGGCTCGAATGGGTTGCCTAGTTTCGCACTGCTTGATGCCTCGGGCAAAGTGGTGTTAAAGGGCTCTTCAAATGCAATGCATGGCAAGATCGTTGACGAAATCGAGCGCATGGTTGGCAAGCCTGATTATGGTGATATGCCAAAGTCTGTGCAGAAGGTTTATAAAGAATTGAATAAGGGCAAAATTGCTAGCGCATATGCAATGGCCGAAAAAGTAATTGCTAAGCCTGGCAGCAAAGACGCTTCGATTGTTTTAGCTGCTGCCGAAGCCTCGTTAGCTGTTGTTCAAGGACGTTTTGATAGTCAAGTTTCTAGCATTAATTGGTTGGCAGAAAACGGCTACCCAATTCGCGCTTTAGATGCGGCGAAAGACTTGGTCAAGAATGTTGCCAAGAATGACGACATGAAAGCAACTGCCAATGCTTTGGCTGAAATGCTTGAGGGTGACGAATTCAAAGAGCAGATGAAGTGGGATAAATCTTTGACTAAGTTAGAGATGGCCATGTATGAAAACAAAGAAGGTGATCCGCGCTCTATCAAGAAGATCGAAGAGCTGAAAGACGAGGCTACGGGTACCCCAATTAGCACTCGTGCCGAAGGTTTGGCCCTTGTTGCCAAATTTGCCAAAAAGTAGACTACCTGTGTGCGTGAGCATTCATCACACTCGCCACGCAGCTAGTTAATTTTTTACCCATCTCGATGTGCAAAAATTCGTTCGGCCCGTGAGCATTTGAGCCGGGACCAAGCACGCCGGTAATCAAAAATTGCGCCGCCGGAAATTTATCGCCGAGCATTCCCATGAAAGGGATTGATCCGCCCTCACCCATGTAGGCGGCATTGTTGCCGAAGAATTCTGTAGAGGCCTCGTTAACCGCGGACTCTAACCAGTTTGCTAATTCAGGCGCGTTCCAGCCATTTGCTGATTTCTCGGCGTTGAAATCAATCGTCGCTCCATAAGGCGGATTTGACTCAAACACTTCTTTAAGTTTTGCCGTGGCGACTTTGCCATCGGCGGTTGGTGCAAGTCTGAATGATAGCTTTAAGGTACTAAATGGTCGCAGCACATTGCCTGCATCTTCAAGTGCAGCAAAGCCGCCAGCACCAGTGTATGAAACAGTCGGACGCCAAGTGCGGTTGAGTACTAACTCGCTGCGGTCTTTGCTCATCGGTTGGGTGTTGCCGACAAATGGATAAGCTGTGAAGACTTCGTCGCCTAAAACTTCGGCGACTTGCGCCGCTTGCTGACGACGTTGCTCAGGTATTTCGGCGTGTAATTCTTTTATTAGCACTTCGCCCGTTTCAGCGTCTTCTACGCGGTTTAAGAGTTGACGGATAATGCGCATCGATGATGGCACAATGCCCGAAGCGTCGCCACTATGCACACCTTCGCGGATTACATCGACGCGTAAATCGCCAGCGCACATACCACGCAGTGAAGTAGTTGACCATAGGCGTTCATAATCGCCGGCTCCAGAATCTAAACAAACCACCAAACTTACTTCGCCGATCTTGTCATTTAAGTGGTCAATATAAAACGGTAAGTCGACCGAGCCGGATTCTTCGCAAGCTTCGATAATCACCACGCAACGTTTGTGACTACCGCCGAATTTTTGCACAGCTTCAAGGGCGGTAAGAGAGGCAAAGGCCGAGTAACCATCGTCAGCGCCACCGCGGCCGTACAACTTATCGCCTTCGCGGACTGGCGTCCAGGGGTCGAGGCCGTCGCGCCAGCCAACCATTTCTGGTTGTTTATCTAGGTGGCCGTAGAGTAAAACCGTGTCGCCATCTGCATCACAATTAAACGCCGGTATCTCCATGAAAATCAATGGAGTACGTCCTTCTAGGCGCACGATTTCAATTTCGAGTCCGGCGACTTGACGCGCGGCGCACCAATTGTAAATCAACTGCGTGGCTTGTTCCATGTAACCATGCTCAACCCAGTTCTTGTCGAACAGAGGTGACTTGTTAGGGATGGTGATGTAATCACAAAGCTGAGGGACGATTTCGTCTTCCCAGATTTGATTGCTGAAATTGGCTACTGCGGATAAATCCATAACGAAATGATAGTGCCGCGCTGTTATTGTTTCTCACCATGTCTGAAACTACATCTACTCACTCATCTCGCCCAACTCACTTTGGCTTCATTTATTGGGTCGCCAACTGGATGGAACTGGTTGAACGCTTCGCTTATTACGGCGTGCGGGTAGTGTTGCCGGTGTTTATGGTGGAAGCCATCTCCAACGGAGGTCCTGAGTTTACGCACATTCAAAAAGGTACTATCTATGCCATTTGGGCTTTAGTGCAAAGTTTCGTGCCCATTTTTACTGGAGGGCTGGCAGACCGCTATGGCTTTAAGCTAAACATCGCAATATCGACGGTGCTCAAAATCATCGGTTACCTCATCATGGGTTACGCGATTACCATCGGTGAAATGGTTAGCGGCTTGTCACTAGCTGAAGCCCGCCCTGACGGGTTGGACAACACCTATGAGATTTTCTTTGCCGGCGCGATGTTCTTGGCGCTCGGCACGGCAATTTTTAAGCCAGGCTTGCAAGGTTTGATTGCACACCAAATGCCCGTAGGTAAAGAGTCTTTGGGTTGGGGGATGTTCTACCAGATGGTGAACATCGGCGGATTTATCGGCCCGATGTTAGCCGGTTATTTGCGCGTGCTTGATTGGGAATATGTGTTCTTGGCCTGTGCTGCGGGTATTGCACTAAACTTTATCCCGCTGTTTGTTTTCAAAGAACCGCATCATGACAACGTCGATGACAACAAGTCGGTGCTGCAAGTTATCGGAGACGCCTTTACTGGTTTACTTGAGCCACGCTTGTTTTTCTTTACAATGGCGTTCGCGGGTTTCTGGTTGATGTTTTACCAGTTGTTTGACATCTTGCCAAACTTCATCGACGATTGGATTGACTCACGGGAAGTGGTTGCATTCTTGGGTGGAGCAGATTCCATCCCGACTAATGATGATGGCAACTTGGTGCAAGAATGGATGCTTAACTTTAACGCACTACTCATTTCATTCTTCGCGTTTGCGATGGGTTGGGTGACTGGAAAAGTGCGTTCACTTAATGCAATTGTGGTTGGCATTGGCGTCTCGGCCATTGCGATTTACGCACTGGGCATGTCCGCTAATGGCTGGTGGTGCTTGGCGGCGATTGGGTTGTTCTCGTTCGGCGAGATGACTGCGAGTCCAACGAAGATGCGTTACCTTGCCGGCATTGCTCCAGCGGGCAAAGAGGGTTTGTATATGGGATATGCAAACTTTACCGTGGGAATTGGTTGGTCGATTGGCTCAGTTATTGCTGGTAACCTTTATGAAGAAGGTGGCGACAAGATTAATTTGGCGAAGCGTTACTTGATTGACAAGTCGGGCGTAGCTGCTGAAAAGATCGACACCATCGCGCGCGCTGACATCTTGCCATTCTTTACTGAAACGACTGGCCTTGACGCGTGGCAAACTCGCACCGAACTCTGGAACACCTACGAGCCACAAAGCATGTGGGCGATTTTTACCGCTATTGGGGTGGGATCGATGGTAGCAATCATGATTTACAACAAGGTGGTCACCGCTGCAAATAGAAACCCCGAACACACCTTTAATGTCAGCGGCCAAAATTATGTGACCATGGCCCTCGTCCCAATTTCGCTAGCATTCTGGTTTGGCGCATATTCACTAGAATGGGATGACATGGCAGCAATTGTGCAAGCCATCTTGTTTAGTAGTTTATGGCTTGTCTCATTTAACATGCAACGTAACACGAATTAACTCATGAGTATTTTTCAAAAAGCGCCGCGAACAGCGGAAGAATTCGAGGCGTGCGCGCCACTTGATTTAGCGCCTAGCGCGGTAGCAGAGTTTGATGAAGCCGAGTGGTATGCTAAAGCCTATCGCGGTGAAACTCCGCAGCTGACAATGCGCGCGGTGTTGATGGGGTCGGTGTTGGGTTTCTTTTTAGCATTTACCAACCTTTATATCGGTCTTAAAACTGGTTGGCACTTAGGCGTGGCGATTACTGCGTGTATTTTAAGTTACTCAATCTGGCAAGGCATGTTGCGTTTTGGTATTGCTAAAACCAATATGACTATCCTTGAAAACAACTGCATGCAATCGACAGCATCGGCGGCGGGTTATTCGACTGGCGGCACCTTCGTTTCGGCGATTGCTGCTTTATTGATGATTCAAGGGGTGCATTTGCCGATTTGGGTACTTGTGGTATGGACATTCTTCTTGGCAATCTTAGGTGTGACATTGGCCATTCCAATGAAACGCAATATGATCAACCAAGAAAAGTTAAAGTTCCCAAGTGGTTTAGCAGCGGCTTCAACTCTGCAATCGCTGTACGCTGATGGCGCAGAAGCAACGAAAAAGGCGCGAGCTCTTATGTGGTCAGGTTTAGTCGGCGCAGTAGTCCCGTTTTTGATTGACGCGCATTTCATTATTGATAAAGTTAGAACTACGGCTGATGCGTTGGTTTACAAAACGCTGTTGCCAGGGTCATCCAAATTGTTTGACTGGTTGCCACACGTTGGCACTAAGTTAAGCGCGAGTGGCGTTAAAGAAATTGCTCAGCCTAGTGACTGGACTATTCGCATGGACCACAACCCGGTGATGATTGCCGCTGGTGCTCTTGTAGGGTTACGCGTGGCAATTTGGATGTCCGTAAGCGGATTGATACTTGCGTTCTTGCTTGGCCCCTATGCTCAAGAATATCTGTGGGTGAACCTCGACGGTGAAACTGTAGCTGCGGTTACAAAACCAGCCAAGGCCTGGAAAGAAATTGGTCTGTGGTTGGGCGCGCCAATTATGGTTGCGTCTGGTTTGTTGGCTTTTGCTTTTCAATGGAAGACCATTGCTCGTGCCCTGAGCGGCATTGGCAAAAAG
>JAPYTC010000039.1 GCA_029941685.1 Planctomycetota bacterium
CGACCGTAGTACGCGTGTTGCCTTCATTACGGTAGGGATCATCGTGTTCATCAAAAAGGTTTTCGACATTCCAGGAGACGAAGCGCACACCGTTTTCTAGTTTTTCTCCGACCTTAAAACCACCAGAGACCGGCGCGTTAGCTGCCACCTGCGTGCCATCCGTGCACCACACCTCTTGCGGGCGGTTGATGATGATTTGCAAAGTACCCTTATACTTTGACACCTTACCGCGAACTTGTATTTCGCGACCTAGAAAGAAATCGGCTGGAGCCACACGAAAATCGCAAGCTGCTGATGCAAAAATTATCGCCTCAAACTTACCTTGCCATTCTTCATGAAAATTAAGGTGCGTTACCTTTCCTGAATCGTAAGTACGAACCACTTGCCCCTGCACTACCAGCTCTTGGCCGATATGCGCATCAGTAACTGCGTCCCATAGCACGACATCTTGTGCGACAACAACGTTGCTCAGCGCAACAAAAATAAATACTAGAAAATGTTTCATCGCCCTGATTCTTTCACCATCTCAATAACCCGCGCCATCGCATCATCAGCAGACACCGCCTCTTTATTATCACGATTGCTTCGTAAGCTAAATTCAACACCACGCTCACTGGCATCGCGGCCAACAGTAATGCGAATCGGCACGCCAACCAAGTCGGCGTCTTTAAATTTAACGCCTGGGCTAACCTTCTTGCGATCATCCCACAATACATCGCAACCCGCCGCTTCGAGGGCATCGTGCATTTCTTGCGCCAACGCATCTTGTTCGTCGTTACCCGGCTTCATTTGAATCAAATGAACCGCATAAGGAGCAATCGGCATTGGCCAAATCATGCCTGCCTCATCGTGGTTTTGCTCGATAGCTGCAGCAGCGACGCGCGACACGCCAATACCGTAACAACCCATATGCATCGGCTTAGTCTTTTGTTGTGCATCTAAAAAGTTTGCGCCCATCGCTTCAGAGTACTTAGTACCCAGCTGGAAGATATGCCCCACTTCGATACCGCGCGTGATTTCAATAACACCTTCGCCATCGACTACACTATCGCCCGCTTGAACCGTCCCAAAATCACATGTTTCAGGCTGCGGTAAATCTCGGCCGAAGTGGACATCGAGATAATGCATGTCGGTTTCGTTACCGCCACACAAAAATCCCTCAACACCAATAACCGATTCGTCAGCCAACAAACGAATATCGTCTGCTAAACCAATCGGTCCAGCGAATCCGACCGCGGCGCCAGTAGCTGATTTCACCTCAGCTTCACTCGCCAATTCGATATTCAACGCATCGAGATGATTGATTATCTTAACATCATTTAACTCTCGGTCACCGCGGCACATCACTGCAGCCACACCAACGCCGCCATCCGCGTAATCTACATGGTAAAGAACGGTTTTGAGCAGGCGCGTCAATGGCAACTCAGGAAACAACTTCAGCAAGTCATCGCACGACTTGGCGCCTGGAGTAATTTCTTTGTGCATATCCACCGTCGCTTCACAGGCCGCGCCCGCAGGAATAACGCTAACCGCTTTTTCAAGGTTCGCGGCATAACCGGTAGCTTTACACACCGCAATCGCGTCTTCGCCAGTATCGGCATCGACCATGAATTCTTCAGAACCAGATCCGCCAATCGCGCCACTGTCGGCCTCGACCTGAGTAAATCCTAAACCACAACGGCTAAAAATGTTGCTGTAAACCTGACGCATCGTCGCATAAGAATCAACCATGTCTTCGGCACTCACATCAAATGAGTAAGCGTCTTTCATGATAAACTCGCGACCGCGCATCAAACCAAAACGTGGACGAATCTCGTCGCGAAACTTAGTTTGAATTTGATACAGAGTAACCGGCAGCTGCTTATACGATTGCACCTGCGATGCTACATACTTCGTAATGACTTCTTCGTGCGTTGGGCCAAGACAAACTTCACTACCTTTACGGTCTTTGAAGTTAAACAAAATGCCGTCGGTTACATAGCGTTCCCAGCGACCGGATTCGTCCCAGAGTTCGCGCGGCTGCAACGCGGGCATTAGCAGCTCAGAACAGCCAACCGCATCGTGCTCGGTACGCACAATATTTTCGATATTTCGCAAAACTCGCCATAGCATGGGGCCATATACATAAATACCTGCGGCCAACTTTTGCAAGAAGCCTGCGCGAGCCATAAGAGCGTGCGAACGAACTTCAGCATCAGCTGGCTCGTCGCGTAGGGTTACAAACAACTGTCGGGAAAGACGCATGACGTCGCATAGTTTAATCTCGCGGGGGGATGTAACATAATCAACAATAGATGAATCGTCTCGCCCTTCCTGCTGTGGTGCTTGCCCTTCTGGGGCTAGTTGGGTGGTTAATGCTGTCGCCGAACAATAATTCTGTGGTTCCGGTTAATGATGAGGCGCAAATTGATGCCGATAATATGCGGTCTATAGGCTATTCCGAACAACGCCTTGCCGAAATCGCTGCCGATCAACAACGCCGCGATCTCGAACGCAGAAATGTTGCTGACGTCCCCAACGATCTTGGAAGGATGCAGCTCGAGTACGGTAGTGCAAGTTTCATGGGCTATGTGGTCGATCCACAAGGCGAGCCCCTGGCAGACATCGAGATAAAAATGTCGGTCAGTCGTAAGTGGCAATACATCTTCGACCCCACCGACGAAAATCTAATAGACCTGTGGACGGCATCCACTGCGACAAATGGTTTCTTTTACTTTCCGGCAGCCGAATACCCTCAGGCTGATTATTTATTGCAGATTGCAACCGAGGGTTTTCCGGTTAAGCAGATTGAAAATCTAACAGCAAATATCGGTTTCTCGCGCGACTTAGGTAAAATTCGGTTAGCGGCGCCGGCAATTATTAGTGGCAAGGTGGTCGATGAAAACAATCAAGGCGTCGGGGGTGTGCTGATTGAAAGTTTTATTGCTCTCGACCGTGGTCGACACCAACAGATTGAAACAGCTTTTGACATGGTCAGCGCGAGTGACGGCACTTTTGTTACCACGGCTCTTCCTGCGCGAGATGTCTACTTACAAGCTGAACTAGACGGTATGGTTAGCGAGGTCTCACCGAAGATAAAGCTTAAAGAAGGTGAAGAGTTTAGTGACTTAACTATCGTATTACGCAAACCCCAGTATGTAAGTGGCAAAGTAGTCGACGAACACAATCAACCCCTAGCTGGTGCAGTGGTCAGTCAAGATCAAGATTACTTGCATGACTCTATTAACAATACTGTCGCAACAGCACCCGATGGTGGTTTTTCATTGCCCCTCGACCCTCGCGATTCAATAGTTACTGTTTTTGTAAAGGCTGAGGGTTATCGACTTGGTCAAAAGCGCATTAATGATTTAAACGTCAACACTACTATTATGTTGCGACCACTGCCGACAGTCAGCGGCATGGTTCGCGACCATAATCAGCGACCGGTTGCTGGTGCGACTGTAGTGTTATGCAACCGCTCAATCTCAACCCAGCTCATTGGCCGTGGCATCGACCTCGAGCAATGTAACGGTAGTGCTGTTACTGATTCCGAAGGTAACTTCATGTTGACCGCCACCACAGTCGATTCCGAGAATAAGTGGATGAAGTTGGTGGCATTTACCGAGCAGCATCCTCCGACTCAATACCGTAAATCGATTTCATTCTTCGACCGTGGCAAAAACCTAACAGATTACAGCAATATAGTTATTGATTTGAACAAAGGATTTCGGGTTGCGGGTAGTGTTTCCAGTAACTCAGGAGCAACCATCGACAAGGCACAGGTGCTGTTACGTCGACTAGCAAAGCCACGCCGTTCGCGATTGCCGTCGGTTGATGTGCGACGCGGCGGAAACATCATAGATCAATTGATTGTCAATGCTTCGGGCGCATTCGAATTCATCAATCTCGAGGATGGCGAGTATCGTGTCGAGGTGTACCACCGCGATTTTTCACCCACTCAAAGTGAAGACTTCTCGCTGATTGATGTTGATTACACATGTAAGTTAATCATGCAGGCTCCTGGAGGCATTAGTGGGCAGTTTATTGGCGATATTACTAAGTTCCCAAATTTGATTGTGCAGGCGACTTCGCCGGGATTAGATTTAATTCAAGTCAAGCCTGCCGCCGATGGTTCGTTCAAATTTTTGAATTTAATGCCGGGCACTTACGGTTTGCAGGCGCATGACGTACTTAGCGCAAATCGTGGTAAGTGGTGGCAAAGCGCACAATCCCCGCTAGCCGAGCTTGATGGCATTGAAGTGACTGCTGGCACTTACACTCACGCCAATCTCGAAATTAACAGTGCTGGATTTGCTTCAATCTCCGGGTATGTAAAAATAGATGGTGCAGCTGCCGTGTCATATAAAGTTTTTGCAGTGCCGCATATGTACGGAGCTGTGGCTGAAGACCAACGCATGGTGGTACGCGAAAATGTCATGCACATGCGCGAGGCTCGCACTAACCCCGATGGCAGTTTTGAGATTAGCGGGATTGTAACTAACGATTATTGGGTGATTGTTGAAAGACCGACTTTCCGGACATGGGATATGGCTGCGTTAGCACCCACTGGTTTGGCTGTGCACGAAATCAGCATTAACAACGCGCGGCAGTATCAGGTCGACTTTAACATTCATACGGGTAGCGTAAAAGTGATTGCACAGAAAAATAAAAACCGCAGAGGGCGCGGCATCACTTTGGTGCCAGTGCCCGAAGATGGACGTAATTATCAGTCGCTTCACGTGCCTGCGGACAAGCCTCGTACGCATGACGGTATTCCAGAAGGCACGTATAAATGGTACATGAGGAAAAGCGACACTCCGCAACGGGTCTTTGTGCCAGCAGGTGGAGTAGTTGAAATTTCGGTTAAGCTGCCCAAAGACAGCAACTACGAATCACGAAGCGGCGGCATTCCGATACCACCGCGTTAGTAGGTCATGAAAAGCAAACTCACTCTAGCTTTTTGGATTGCCTTGCCGTTTATCACGGTTTATGTGATTTTGCTGTTTTCACCGCGCGCAAATTACGAAGTAGTGCACCAGCCACTACCCGAAATTGTAATCGACAAGCATCTTGATTATGCCACACCATTTGCTGTTGCGGTTGTCGATGAAAGTGGTAAAGAAATTAGTGATGCGGTAGTGTTATTTGTGCAGCCAGAATTACATCAAGGGATTTCCGATATAGACGGTGTCGCGCGCACTACTTTTTATGACATCGATAACGTACACGCCCTAGCCTACGCCCGCGGATATCAACCGAGCGCTATTCACGCGATCGATAATAATTCACGGTTGGTGTTGGTAAAGAAAGCACCGTTACCCATAATTGTCGCCCCGCTTGAAGAGATTTCACCACGTAAAGTACAGATGGCAAATAGTGGAAGCGTATCCTTTGCCAACTGCATGATGTTGGCACGCCCGCTCGGTGATGAAGACGCCGCACCGTTTATTTACTTCGCTGACGAATTCGGTACTTTTGGTTTAGACGAAGTGCCGGGAATTGATTTAGATTGTCGCGTTTACCCTGCGGCACTGCCCGCGATTGACGATACTTTACTCACTCAGTTTGTGTTAGCGGTGGGCGACGAAACCACGACCATCAATGGTGTCGCGACCCAACGAGTAGTTCACCAAGGATTACGCACAAACACGCTATACCGTCTTGAAAGCACCGATTTAATCGCTTTAATCCGCAGTGACGCCGATGGCAATATTAACGTTGGGCCATTACCGGCTGCCGTGAACTATTCAATTAAGCTTAACGACTGATTAGCTGCATCGTAAGCATATAACTCACGTCCGTCAAGCTGCAATCGTTCAACCAGCACTTGAGGGGTGAGCCTTTTGGTAGTGCGCAATACTACCACCCCATCGCCCAACAGCTCGGCTGGCCGGGACGGCGTCCAATGCTTGAATGCTTTTTCGCGCGAACTGTCTTTTGTCGGTGGTAAAAATACAACTGCACGCGGCGGCAACTCTTGTTTTAGAATGGCGATTTGTGGTGCGGCACGTTGTACCGCTTCGAGTTGAATCAAGTTAAAGCGCGTTACAAACATAATGCCGGCAAAAGCAAGCATCGCTAAAGGCAAGGCGCGTTTTGTTTTTTCTGGGACAGCTTGCAGCAAGAACACAAATCCGATTGTGAGCAACGGCAAAGTCTCAACGATATATAGCGGACCAAGGTAAAGGCGATGACCTGCGTACCAATGAACGGAATAAACGAGTGGTAAAATAATCGCCGCAGCAATGGCTACTCCACCATCTTTGACGCGCAAACGCCAAGCGCCCCAAAACGCTAAAGCCATCGCGCCGAGCATGCCGCCGAATGCGACTGACCATCTTCCGAATTGACGCAGCAGGCCTTCAAGCATGTCGCCGCGGCCGTAAACATCTAACACCTCACGGTTGGCGTCCCACGGGCCGAATTTAGCAGCGTAGAGTTCGTAGGTCGCAGTAAACATGTGGCCGGTTGTAAGTTGGTTAAAGTATAGAATACCCAACAAAAACGGTAGCCCGCCAACAATAGCCATCAGCGTTTGTTTTAGCATACCGTTGCGCAACATGGTCAAACCAATCACCGCGGCAAACACAATACCTGTTAATGGGCGAATCGCAAAAGCCATTCCGCAACCGGCACCGACCAATGCACCCCACGACACTGATTTGGCACGTGAACGTAAAAATCCATAATAGGCCGCCAGAATCGCCGTCAAGCTAAACACTTCAGACTGCCAAGATGTATTCAGTAACATAAAAAACGGCGACACCGCAAACAACACCATCGCCAAGCGCGAATCATCTTTTAAATTCAACATCTGCGCGATGCGTAACACCAACCACAAATCGATCAAAGCGCACAACAATGTAGACAACAGTGGCCATCCAAATAATGCGGATGGAATCATCGCGATGGATGTACCTGGCGAATACTTCGAAAAACGAACGCCACTCGCTTCGTCTTCATAAACTTGACGGCGGCGGAACACAGTCGCCAGATTCCCTTCCGCTAAGGGCTCACTCAATTCACCACCGGCGAACAACTCGGCTTGCATTAAATAGGCGCGTTCGTCGTTGGTCACCGGACCTGGCGCGAAACTGCTAACCAAAGTCGGCATAATCGCCACCATCACCGCCAAAATAACCGGCAGCCCACTGATGTCAGCGACCACGTTGGCGCGTGTCGCCCAAACCCAGGCGATGAACGCCACGAAAGCAGCGATGTATATATCGTGTTGCTGCAGCGCTTTGCCGTCGAACAGCAGCGCTAGAACCGCAGGGATGGATCCGAGCGCCATTACGGTAATTAATGTTTTCGCAGAAGGTGATTTCATCTTTGTGCCCCTCTAGGTTACCCTAAGCCTATGCTGTTTACGACTCTCAGCCGCCTACACTCCTTTGCCTTGGTGCTGGTGCTCACGTTTTTGGGTGCCACTATCATCGGTGCTGCCAAAACCGGCTTCGTGCCTGACCATTCACGCTACGATGCAGCCGGATTTAATAACAAACAAGGTGGATCACGTTTTATCGTGTCGGTTTTCCAGAATCCGCAAGGTAAGCGAGTGTTGCTGCTTGATAATGCGACTACTGACCCTCTTCTTGCCTCGACGGTACCGCGAGAAATAGTCGATAGATTGTCTAAGTCACTTGCTAGTAAAGGTATTACAGTGACTCGTAGTTACGGAATTCCGCTAGATAAAATAGCTGGTCAATTTGACGCAGCGGTGCTTATTTACCCATGTGATAACTACGTCAACGTCGATTTCGACAAGCTGGCCGCCAAATTAGACAACAAAGCGTTGTTCGATTACTGCGCTGGCTGGAGCAGCACTAAAGCCGACGCCGCAGGTCTGATGTATATGAATTTTGCGCGCACTTATTGGCCGCACTGGCTAGACCCTGAAATGCACGAGTTTGTCGAGTACATGCAAAAAACCACCGCGACCGAAGACGGAATTTTACTAGTGCCAAGCGAGCCACTGTCAACCACTGCCGCGCGCGCGCGTTGGTTCTTACCATTGAATTACCATCTCGCGCCGCGCCGTTTTTACCTTTACAAACCAGAAAACGGCACATCTTTCTTAACTGAATATTTTCAATGGGTGAAAGATTACAGCGCAACACGTCCACAACAAGGACAACGGCGAATGAAAAGTCATCCGCGTGCATTGAGCAAGTTGGCGAATATGAATACCGCGCGCACATTGAATGATGAAGAATTGCAGGTTGCCGAGTCGCGTGATGTGCAGTGGGTTTTGTTTTGGCGCCATCAGGCTGACTTTAAAATATGTGACTTTGAATTGGTTGATATAGAGACTGTAAGAGGTTGGAAATAATGCTGCACCTACTTAACGCCCTACTCTTTATCGCGGTCAGCGTCTGCATCGGACGCGCGATGTTACCGGCGCAAAATGTCGTTGCTCGATCGCGCGGCGAAGAATTTGCAGTGGCTTACACTTTAGGTTTAGCTGCAATTGTGGTGCTGTGCAATTTGGTATTTGTAGTCGGCCTACAACTAAGTGTTGCTGTTGGCTTATCGCTGGCGCTTGGCAGTTACGCGCTGTATTGCCAAAGCAAACGCAAATCAGCCTTCGCTGCCTCACCATTCAGCACCGCGATTACTTGCTTACTGTTAGCCGTCGGACTATTAAGCCTAATCGCCACTGTAGCCTACCCAATCAACGAATTCGATGCTATTTACCATTGGGCCTACCGCGGCAAAGTGTTGTTATTCAACGGCACTCCACTTAACGAAGCGCTCACCGGCATAGTCAGCAACGACAACTTCGGGCGCGTGGTCACTCACCCTAACTACCCGCTGGGCGTACCTATCATCGAAGCTTATAGTTCATACTTTAGTGGCTGGAGCGAGCGATGGGTGCAACTGCCACTGGGTTTATGGGCCGCATGCATGCCGTGGTTGGTGGCTTTTGGATTACGCAATCTTTCGCAAAGCGCCATTCGTTTAGCAGCAGTCGCAACCGCCGCTACCCCAATTTTATACGTAACCAATTTCACGGAAAATGGTTTCGCCGATTTACTCAACGCCGGCACTTCTTCGAGCATGATGTTAGGCGGTGGTTCAGACTTAGCGGTGATGTGCATGCTTACCTTAAGCGCGGCCTTATTTTTGCGAGCGACTCACTCCAACTGCAAGCGACTAGCAATTGCTGCCGGAGTTGCACTTGCAGCCACCGCGGCCATGAAAAACGAAGGCTTAGCTTTACTAGGCGTGTGCATGATTGCATGCGTAGTAGCTTTGTTCTTAGAAAACCGCCCCACACGCACCATCGGTTTCTTTGCTGCTAGCGCCATTATTTGCGTTTCACCATGGTTGGGCATTCGCGCGCAAATACCGGCGATCGACGAAAACTACAGCGAACAACTTACTCTTGAAAACGTCATCCACTTTGCTGGTGGTGGCAATGAACTCATAGAAAAATCGCCTCTAGCAATGAGTTGGCGTCAGGAAACCGACGAGGCCGATATCCCGACGCGCCGTTCGTTGGTGAGTGCCGCATTTGTCGATGAATTTTTTGACATGCGCAGTTGGGGATTATTATGGGTACTGGCCGCGATTTCGATTGGCTTGGTGTTTATGAATCTCGAGAGCTTCAATTACCGTTGGCTGACATTAGTCGTTTGCGGAGGAGTGCTGCTGTACTTTTTGATCTTGTTGGTCACGCCCTGGAATTTCCCTTCGTTGCGCGACAAGGGTATCCCAGAGCGGTTGCTGGTGCATTTAGTCGGGCCGATTATGCTTCTTGTAGGTCATGCTCTTTCGAGCATCGACCGCAAGCTTATGCGATAAACTTTTGTTTCAGGGTGTGAATTTGACGAACTCGAAGACTACTAACTTTTTTCGAGTGATCATGTAGTCTACTAGTCCGTTACATATATCCAAACACGTAACGGATTACCCTGCTCCCAGGTCGTAGCGATGTAATCTTTTGCCGGAGCACGATAGATATCTACTGCTGGACGCGAAGCATCTATTGCTTGTGCGCCACTGATTATGGTTTCTTGATCGTCGTATTGATTGTAATAAATTATTTTATCATCACGGTTGAAGTAACAGCGACGATAACCCGAAACGTGAAACGGTAACGGCCGTTTTTCATCTGCTGAAGAATTATTGAATTGATGCGTCATTGTTTGCTGAGCTAGTGACGAATTATTAAATGTCCAATTTGAATAATGAACGTCGGCTGTAGCTTGCGAGGTGTAATTGGGCTGCGAACTGAATGCCAAAGAAACCCCGAGTGAAGCATCTACATGATTCGACAACATTGGACGGCGCAATACCTTAGCCGTGTTAGCACCAAAAACATAAGTAGCTTGTGGCGCCCATGCGTTACCCACAATATTCTTTTTTACATATGCTAGTCTAACTTTACCTTGCTTGACGGTGCTCGATTCTATTTGAGACTCATAGGTGAGCCAGAATTCATCTGTGGCATTTCCACGGACCGCATCTGGGAGGATAAGGCCGGCAGCGTCTCCGTCCTCACCATCGAAGTGGACGTCGCTTACTACATTACTCATTACTGAAGACATGAGCGTGTCGGTAGTTTTATTGAATGCAGAGAATGCGATTCGGATATCGAAGCGGCGAGCATAGTCTAAGTTAGGAGGGTAGCTCATCTTAGTTTGATGCGGGTAAACCACACCAGCACGCAATTCATTTCCGGTGTCGGCTACCACGAATGCATCTGGAACACCGGCACACTCTTTTACATGAAAACTGCTTGAAGAACTGTGCGAATCTAGCGCATAGCCTAAACCTGCTGCTGCAGTATCATTGAACACTTGCAGTCCATTTGTCGCATCGTATTTAACCCAAGCGCATTCGAGGACTGCCTGCTCTTTTACCTCGTCATTGATTCTAGTCCAAACTACAAAAAACATATCTCCAACTGCGATCATATCTGGCCGCTCACATTTAATAGTGCCACCATTCCCGAGTGGATCAAAGCTTGCATCACCTACGATTAATGACTCTGTGTGCACTAAAGCACCTGGAGTGGTATTGAGCTTGTAATGCGCTATTTCCACTTGCTTGACCCCGTTCGGCCCGGCGTTAGAGTGATAAGCGATAAGCACATCATTACTATTGTTTATTGCCACGGTAGCATGATCGGCTTTATATGATGGATTGCTAGAAGGAACGAATAGAGGCGCAGCAGTGCCTATATCTATAGTAGATTGAGAACATGACAGCAGAATTGAAAGTAGTATCATTTTTGCCATATTATCTACTTATATGATAGAATTCTACTGTCATGAAAATTCTTTTTACATTGATCTCGACCATCGCATTTGCCACTTCAGGCAATGCGCAGATAATTATGGGGAACCATCGCCCTATCAACGGTTCTCTAGATGGGCTAATAAAATTCGAGCTCGACCAAAAGTCGGTCACTTATACACCTTATTCAGCAAATTCATATGCCCCCTCAAGTGGCCACTCTGCTATTAATAGCTCCGGTGATTTCTTCACGCAATATCTTAATTACTACTATGTCGGGCTAAGGATGTACGACTCTACACCTAACAAATACATCGGCCATTCAACTTTCTACCTTGGCGACTACGAAAGCTTATTTTCACGCGGATTAGCCTTTGATGACACTGATCAGCTCTATGTTCTAAAGTGCCGCGAGGATTCGACATCATATTGGACAAATGATGCTCAACTCTACAA
>JAPYTC010000040.1 GCA_029941685.1 Planctomycetota bacterium
ATCCAGAATTTTTCGCGCACACCGGTCCCGACTAAATGATGACGTTCGTATTTGGTGATGTCGATGTAAACCGGAAATGGAATTTCGGTTTCTTCCTCGAGCACGGTCGGCACTTCTTGCTGTGCGTCAGTCTTTTGGGATGAATCTTGCGCCGACAAAGCAGCGCCAAAAATCAAAGCTAATGAACTAAGTAGTAATGTTTTCATGATGTGTAATGTGTGTTTGGCAGGCGCGAACAAAGTCTGCGGCCCCCGTAACCGTAAGTGGGACGATTAGACCATTCAATGGGCCTAGCTTAAGATAAACTCGGTGCTCTTTGACAATGAATTCTTGAAAACTAGCCCATTCGACAAACGATGATACTCCGGCTCGAGAAATATCTAGCCCTTTTTCGTCATAAGCGATTGTATGCTCTGCCAAAATTGCATCGCCACCTTCTTTAAGAAGCTTTTGCAAGTACTTAATCGTGCGCCTTTTGTGATATTTAGGAAACAGCAACAGCCATGCAAAACTCAAAAACGAAAAAGACACCCCAAATACTAATTCATCTTGAGTTACAATAAGTATCAAGCCAAAGGCAAAATAAACAATACCAATTGCATAATGGCTAAAATTTTTCATACGGCGCATAGATGGAACTCGCTGATGAGTATCTAAGGTAAACTCCAGCCAGTCTTCAAAATCTAATGTGAAAGTTAAATTCATCTTATTTATTAACCACTTCGTCTTCGTCAAACAAGCCGCGGTGCGCAGGAATCTCGACGTCATCGAGTTGCCATTGTAAAGTAATGGCGCTATCAAGTTACAACGAATTAGTTTTCCAGTTCGCAATGAGCCATCCACTGCCTCCAAAATGCTACAACCTAGTTTTATCTCGATATTTCATACTTCGAGTGGCGACTAATCTATCTTGATGAGCACCTTGCCAAAGACATCACGCTCAGAAACTTTACGGTGCGCATCTTGAACGTCACGCATGGCGAATTCGCTGTCAATAATTGGGCATAACTTCCTATCAAACACTAGTTTAGCGACTTGGTGCATTTCACCTAAACCGCCCATTGTGCTGCCCAAAATGCTCAGGCTTTTAAAGAAAATAGGAGCGAAGTTCAGCTTCATTTCGGCACCTGAAGTGACGCCACAGGTAACTAAGCGACCGCCTTTTGCGAGTGCCCACACCCCTTGCGGTAAAGTGTCAGCCCCAACGTGATCAACGATGATATCTAGCCCCGCCTTAGCAGTGAACTCTTTGGCCGCAGCCATCCAATCGCCAGTGCGGTAATTCTCTGCATGGTCGGCCCCATTCTCGATGCCCTTATCACACTTTTCGTCGCTACCGGCAGTCACCATAACATCGGCGCCGTGAAGTTTAGCAATTTGAGTTGCGGCAACCGACACACCAGATCCCGCTGCGTGCACCAACACTTTATCTCCGGGCTGAATCTTGCAACGCTCGACCAACATGTGCCAAGCGGTAAGGTAAGTCAACGGAAAGGCCGCAGCTTCACGCAAATGAAAACTGTCAGGCACATGAATAATATTTTCGGCATTGACTACAGCCAACTCGGCGTTGCCACCATCACAAGTTTCCCCGTAGATGCCATAATCACGCGCTAAATTGTGGTTTCCGGACGCCACCTGCGCTGAAGGCGTCGAGTTGTAACCAGGTGCAACGGCTACTCGATCGCCGACCACACAATTATTCACACCTTCGCCAATGCTTTCGATTACTCCACTAAAATCACATCCCGGAGTAATCGGTAACGGGAACTCATGTCCTGGCACACCGCGCCGCACCCAAGTATCGAGGTGATTGATTGCGGCATAGGCGACTCGAATACGCACCTGCCCAGCAGCCACATTTGGCACTGTAAGGTCTTCGATTCGTAGCACATCAAAATCACCGTGCTCATGCACGCGAACAGCTTTCATGGTTTCAGTCATCCGCAATATTGTAACGACTTCTAGTCTATATCTCTAAAATGGCCGGCATTGTACGCGGATATCAAGTACATCAACGATTCTGCGGCACGCGGCGCCGAAAATGAAATGCTGCTAATACGAATATTTCGCCAGCGGTTTAAACGATCAAGCTCAACCATGATCTGCCATGGCTTGGTATAGTCACCGACCGAAGGATCGCCATCTGACAAAACGATGACTTCTTCTATTCCGCTGAACTCGAAAGAGCGGACAATGCCGCCGAACAAATTAGTGCCCCCCGAGAAGTTATTCGTGCTGACGAAAACCGAAGCGTACTCTTTTGATTCAGGAGTGACCAAGGTCAACTGCTCGTACATCTCATGTATCAGTGATTCAAAAAACACCACATTAAACCTAGAAGTCGAAGGAAGAATCGGCAGCATTTTATCGAACTCTTCTATTACCTTCGCCGCGCGTGTCATCCGACGCATTTCGTACATACGCTCGGTCATTGACGACGACGAATCGAGCACGAAACAAATGTTATCACTAAAAATGGGAATGCCCATGTAGGCAACGGTTCGCAGCTGCGTCGTGCTCTCCTCTGGGGCGCGCATGGATGTATGAGCGACCCTATGCCGCAGATAAGCTATGTGCCACGAACGATAATCATTACCGATTTTGTATCCCGTAATCTGTTGCAGCATAGCTGACGCTTCGGCCGTAGCGCGACTGCGCCCCTTCTTTAACAACTCAATCAACACCGGAATATAATCGTCACTCAAATCACGACGTAATATTTCTAGACACTCAAGCAGCACCTCGCCAGATTCAGATCCGAGACGTCGCATCACCTCGACTTGTGCCAACGATAAATCGACATCAGCAAGAGCGCGGATAGCGGCCACTCGCTGCCATGCATGCAATTTACGCTCTGACAGAGTAGCGTGGGCCACATCGCGTCCACCTTCGAAATATCGTGCGAAACCATAAATTGCCTCGGCACGAACTGCTGGCAATCGATGCTTAATATACTTTTGCAATGGCTCACGGGCTACTTCTCCGCAAAGGGAAAGGCAGCGAACATACGAAATAAGTGCGGCATCATCATGCAGGTTGCGCTTCATCGCCTTGAGAGCAGAATAATTTATCTTTACGCCAAGGTATGCCAACGCTTTCAATGCGTCGATACGCTCGCTCATTTCGGCTTCTCGATCGGCTAGCAACGGCAGAAATTCTTGCTCGCTCGGCATAGAGAAACCGCTACGCGGCACTGCATGGCGCGGCATTAAGTTCGCCCAAGTATGATTACTTGGCGTAGATTGCAACGAACAGAGGCTGCTAAGCAACAGAGAAACTAACATCGATGAGCGAAAGCCGAGGGCTCTCATTACATATAATAGCAGTAATGAAAGTAAGGCAATGGCTATTCAGCAGTCTAATAGGAGCTTCCCTCGCAGGTTGGTTTTGCTTGATTGAATTCTCTATAGTGAGCTGTAACTATAACCACCTGTTTTCCAAGCACGATTTAACAGGTCCGCTATCACGCAGCATGTTTGCTGGCGCATTGTTGGCCCTAGCGGCTCATCCCTTCCGAGTTTTGTACTGCACGCGCACCATACGCAAGACATCAGCGTATATGGCAACCGGCGTATGGGTTGCTTTCCTGCTCGCCGCATTTGTCACTCACTTTCATTTCAATCTACTAACCCCTGTCGCCGGTGGAATAGCGATTGCTTGTTACGCCCTACTGCAGTTCATATTCAGTCGCGATAACGCCTTTGCCGCTACAAGTTTGTTCTCACCGTTCATCCACGCAATTAGCACTGGCGTCCTAGCTATCACTGTTCTTTACTGCGCTATTGATACTCCTAATGAGAGTAAATCCGAACAGCCAAATATTCTAGTAATTGCTATCGACAACTCTCTAGCCGCGCACTTGGGTTGCTACGAATACCACCGTGCCACCAGTCCTAACATCGACAAACTAGCCAGTGAAGGCTTAACTCTCGACGACTGTCGCACATCAGCAAACACCCCAACTGTTGCCGAGTCAATCGATGCTCTCACCACATCTTTAAATGACACTTATTTAACCGGATTAATCACGCGCCAACATTCTCTAATCCCAGAAAATAATTTTGCAACAAGCATCAATTGCTCTACACCGTCACTAGCCGACAAATTGAGTGTTAACATCTTTAACCGCAAGCGGCCGCAAGGCGACAAGGCACAGCTCGGCGTAGCGCAAAGTTTTATTCGTGATGCTGCGCACCTCGGCCAACCATTTTTCTTAACTTACAATTTGCAGAGTTGCGCATCAAACTCTGAAGTGCCTATGGTCGCACGAGGGCATTTCTCAGCATCCTCGGCAAGCCCAGAGGCTCAGCTCATTTCAAGCTATGACGAATGCATTTGGTATCAAGACCGCCTCACTGCCCAATTGATTGCACTGCTCGACAACACAGATATTCGCGAAGACACTATTATCATCATCATCGGTAATCAGCTTCCAGAGTTTATTGAAAACGACAGCCGCATTCCACTCATCATTCGCTACCCAAGATTAGTTGCGGCCGGCAGTCGCCTCGAAACGACGCTAAACCCGGGGTACCTTCACGACAAGGTAAGAGAATTGCTTGATTTAGCGCGCCAACAACAGAGCGCTAGCGATATAGATGCTGTTAGCAACGGCGAATGAAATCAAATCGTGGCGCTTCCAGCTAAAACCACTGCGGACGCGGCGCATCACGATCTTTAACACCAACACGTCGGACAAATAAAACAACGTGAACAAAGTTGCAATTGCAATGATGTTTGCCCCCATACCGTATTCTGCAGCAGAGGTATCTGCAACGCCAACAGCACCACTGACGAGTACTACCCACAATCCACCAAAGGTAAGCGCGCGCGACACCAACAGCATCAACGTAGTCGTACTAAAGTTACGCCCGAGTACAAACCAAATCGTCCACCAGTGAAAAAACAATACACAACCAACCACCAGCGGTTGCAACAACAGATCAGCCATCGAAAACAGAGCGGTACTATTCATGGCTTTGAGTGCACAGTTGGTGCAAATATTTGATTGGGTAAATGCCGCTGTCGTGGCCATCGTTAAACAAAATACGATAGGCATAATTGCCCAGTGGCTGCATGTCGACTAGCGCGACATCGGCAGCTACATCTTGTCTCTGAATAATGCGCTTACCGCTAATTTCACTGACACAATGTGCACACGGACACATGTATCGCAATTCGATGATGGGTACAACCGTTGTTAATTCGTCTTGCCAACGAAATTCAAGGCCCGCATCTAAACGCTTTACACCGCTAAGCGTTGGAGTCAGAGGATCGACCATTCTCTTCTTCTTCGCATTGTTGACGATGGTAACGCCAATCGACGTTGTCACGACCCATCTTGCGTAAGTGCTCGGTAGTTTTCTTTAAGCCCAACGAATTAGCTTTGGACGTGACCGCTTTAGTGGTGCGCTCTAAATGTTGTGCGATTTGCGCATTAGACGCCGTGCCGTGCATGCGCACTAATGCGGCGGTGTCTTCTTTAGTCCAACGCGGCATGGGTGTCGACGCAGCCGACACATTATTAGACGACACGAACTTCTTGTCTTTCGCCAAACACATTTCTTTAGCCTTAGCTTCAATTTGTGATTCGGGCATGCCCAAAATAATCCTCAATTCGTAATTGCCACGACTACCGTAAAACTTTTTAATCTTGGCTAAATCTTCGCGCGTCCATGGACGCTCAGCAACCTCACCATCAAGGCTATCAATTTTACGGTCGATTTCAGCAGTCGTACGCTTCAGGATACGCGCCCATTCTTGGATATTTCCGGCGCTACCATAAAACGACTTCAAACGCGCCACATCGGTAGCCGACCACGGAGTGTTGGACTTTCCATTAGTTTCAGGAAAAAGCTTAGCCACCATCTTGTTCACCGAAGCAAGTGGACGGCCGACTTTGCGCGCAATTTCGGACAGCTTGAAGCTGCCATACATGCGAGTCAAGGCACCTATATCAGGTTGTGACCACTGTCCAGACTTCGTTGGCTTATCTGACATGTGTAAATGCTAATTCGGGGAAAAATGTCATCAGGGAATAGGGTTCTAGCTAAAATCCTACAATCCAAGATACATGATTACTAGCATTAAATGAACCGCTTTTTAAAGTTACTTTATGAATCAAGCATTTTCTGCCACACCAGCTGTGTCTCTTTACGCAACAAGCGAAAAGCTTCGTCGGCCGTCAGCTCGTGAGTCGCACGCATCGCTAGCTTAAACAAAGGTTTAGCATCGACTTCACGCAAATATGCCTTAATCTCAGGCACCAATGACGGCGACATCGACAAGCTATCATACCCGCAACCTACCAAGAAAAATGCGCCTTCTGGCTGCCCTGCCATCTCACCACAAACCGATACCGGCGTGTTGCTTTTTCGGCAAATTTTAGCTATTGAACGGAGCACGCGCAGATTTGCTGGGTGGTATGGCTGGTAAAGGTTGGCGACCCAAGGATTATCGCGGTCTACGGCAAATAAGTACTGCGCCAAGTCGTTAGTACCAACAGATACAAAATCAATTTCTTGAACGATATCGGACAACGCCATCGCTGCTGCCGGCACTTCGATCATTACTCCGAAACGAACACGGTGCGCTGCATCGCCAGCAATCATGTTAAACATCTTTTTGGCTTCGCGGACTTCTTCGACACTAGTTACCATAGGCAACATCACGTCGAGCTCACCATCGGCACTCGCATTCAGTAAGGCCTGCAGTTGGATGATAAAGATATCTGGCCAATGCAAGCTAAGTCGTAAGCCACGCATGCCCAAAGCTGGATTTTGCTCATCGTGTAATTTCAAATACGACAGCTGCTTATCGTTACCGACATCTAAAGTGCGGAATACGACACGACGTCCAGAAAATTCTTTTAGGACTTCGCGGTAAACACTTTCTTGTTGCTCGACACTAGGGAACCCATCTGTATCCATATACATGAATTCGGTGCGAAACAATCCTACCCCGGCAACAGTGTCCGTATTAAAGAATTTAAAATCACGAGGCGACTCGATATTCGCCAAAATTGGCACGAGCATACCGTCAGCGGTTTCGCATGCAGCTGTTGCATGTTTAGCAAGACGATCTTTAAGTTGAACACGCTGCAACGCCAACTCGTTGGCTGCTTCAAGATGCTTCTCACTTGGATTCAGTTCGACTTCGCCAGTATCGCCATTGACAATACAGTGCTGACCAGATCGCGCTAAATCGTCAAATCCATCAATATTCGCCACAGTCGGGATGCCGAAGCTTCGTGCCAAAATCGCCGCGTGAGAATAACGCCCGCCGCGAGTGGCAACAATGCCAGCAATCTTTTTATGTGGATAGCGTACCACCAAAGTGGGTGTCAACTCGTCGGCCACCAAAATCATCGATGAAATGCTTTCGTCTTGCGCGTGTTCGAGGTCTTCGGCGCTCATCTCACGTAGCACCAACACCCATGGGTCGGTGAAGTCCGCCGACATATCGCGCAAACCCGATTGCTCCATTGATGCGAATTGCTCGCACATAAAGTCAATATAGGCCTGAACCGCCGATTCTGGTGCATAAAACTCGTCGAACACCCATGAGCGAATGCGATTAAATGCTTCTGGATCTTCAAGTACAGCAATCTGCGTGGAATAAATCGCGGCATCGGAGGCGCCAACAATCTCAGTTGTCGACTCGCGAATAGATTCGAGTTGTTTAATCGTGGCACAACGCGCTACATCAAGCAGATCCCATACCATTTCGCATTCGCCGGCGTCGATGTGACGCAGCGGAATATTCTTTTCGGAAGTCAGCGCAATATACACCTTACCCATACCAACGCCGGCAGCGATAGCAGTGCCTTGGTGCTGGCTAGCTTCAGCCATCAATCTCAGCGGGTTGCGGACGCGTCCATGATCCTATTTTGCTATTCATGGTGCTAATTAAATCTTCGATCTTAACGCGCTCTTGACTCATGCAATCACGCTCGCGCAAGGTCACGCAACCATCTTCGGCAGTTTCGCCATCGACAGTAATACAGAACGGCGTGCCAATCTCGTCTTGGCGACGGTAACGACGGCCAATCGACTGGTTTTCTTCAATAGCCGTGCGAAAATGTGAACGCAGCATGGCTTCGATCTCGGCAGCTTTTTCGGGCATGCCCTCTTTTTTAACTAATGGGAAAACAGCAACCGTAACCGGCGCAATCTTTGGATGGAAACGCAAAACCACGCGCTTGTTTTTACCTTCGCCCTCTTCGTCGTAAGCGTCAACCAAAAATGTCATTGCTGTCCGGTCACAACCAGCCGCGGGTTCGATTACGTAAGGCGTGATGTGCTCGTTATTCTCTTGGTCGAACCAAGTAAGGTGTTCGCCACTAGCTTCACTATGCTTCTTTAGGTCGTAATCAGTACGATTGGCCACGCCTTCTAGCTCACTCCAGCCGAATGGGAACAAATACTCGACGTCACAACAAGCATCGGCGTAGTGCGCCAACTCGTCTTGCTCATGCTCACGCATGCGTAGTTTTACGGGATCAACACCATTATCTAAATACCACTGAAAGCGCGTATCTTGCCAGAATTTATACCACTTAGGCGCTTCTTCGGGACGACAGAAAAATTCCATTTCCATTTGCTCGAATTCGCGGGTGCGGAATACGAAGTTTCCCGGTGTGATTTCGTTACGGAAAGATTTACCAATTTGCGCAATACCAAACGGTAATTTTTTGCGCGACGAGGTCACTACATTATTAAAGTTAATAAAAATACCCTGCGCTGTTTCTGGACGCAAGTAAGCAATACTCGAGCTATCACGCATCGCGCCAACATGAGTTTCAAACATCAAATTAAACTGACGAACGTCCGTCCAGTCGTCGGTCCCTGAGACTGGACACTTAATCTTGCACTCGATAATCAAATCACGCAGCGCTTGGTTATCGCTCATTGCCGCAGCCAATTTAGCAGTAAGTGCTTCTTCATCGCGAGTGCGCCCTTTCTTTCGGTACTTTTCGATTTTGCCCTCGACCAAGTGGTCAGCGCGGTAACGCTGCTTAGAAGTTTTATTATCGATCAGCGGATCAGAGAAACCGCCAACGTGACCCGATGTCACCCAAACTTGCGGCGACTGAATAATCGCCGAATCGATACCCACTACATCTTGGCGGGAATAAACCATGGCTTCCCACCATGAGTCTTTAACCCGTTTTTTCAACTCGACGCCTAGCGGGCCCCAGTCGTAAGTTGAACCTTGGCCACCGTAGATTTCGGAGGCCGGGAAAACGAATCCTCTGCGCTTACACAGAGAGACAATTTTGTCCATTACAGAGGGTGCGGGCTTTGCCATGAGGGCACATTCTAGCCTCGCGCAAAATCTGCTAAAATATTGAACCCGAGTTTAATTAAATCGTTTTAAAGACATGTTGATTGCAACTACCCTGATATTTTTGGTGCAAAACGCCCAAGAACCCCAAAAAACCGAAGAGGTCGTCGTTACGGCATCTGCTTTTGAGCAAGATGTGATGGCTACACCCTATGCCACCGGTAATATCCGTGGTGACGTGATGAAGCGCTCCGTACGCACGCTAGCTGAGGCGATTAAGCAGATGCCGTCAGTGCTGATGCAGAAAACTGCTTACGGTCAGTCTTCGCCGTACATTCGCGGGTTTACAGCATTTCATAATAAGATGCTCATTGATGGCGTCCCGCTGAACTTTGCTGGTATGCGTTCCGGTCCGAATCAGTATTGGTCTACCGTCGATATGTACAGTGTCGATTATCTTGAAGTAGTGCGTGGTGCCGGCTCGGTGCTTTATGGTTCTGATGCTGTGGGTGGCATGGTGCAAGCTTTCACCAAGAAAGCGCCTGAATTTGATGGCCAAGCCATGCACAGCTCGCTAACTGGTCGTTATGCCACTGCCGAAGAGTCCTATATCGGTCGCACCGATTTCTCAATGAACTCCGGCAATGGCTGGGGCCTTTACGGTGGATTTACTTCCTATCACTTTAATGACCTCACTGCCGGCTCTGGACTGCTTCCAGAGACGGGCTACTCTCAATTCGCTGGCGATATTCGGTACGATATGAAACTGAATGACACCTTTGATTTGACCGTAGTCGCGCAATCGATGCGTCAAATTGACGTGCCACGCACTCATAAAACTACCCACGCCGTTTCTTACGAAGGTACAACCATTGGCAGCGAGCTACAACGTGACCATGATCAACGCCGAGACCTCGTTTACGCCAAGCTCAATTTTAGTAAAGGCTCGATTACCTTGAGCATGCAAGACCACATCGAATCTCGCGACCGCATTCGTAGTGGTGATCGTCGTGATATTTCTGGGTTTGATCTGCGTGATATAGGCTTAACGACTCGCTTCGAAACTAACTATATTGGCGACCACCAGTTTGCTTATGGTGCTGAGATTCACCGCCAGTCAGCTGATTCTTTCAAAACATCGGGCACTGTTGCCAACCCTTACAATAGTGTTAGTATTCAAGGGCCAATCGGTGATGACGCAACATATGATTCAACCGAGGCTTACCTTCAAGACAAATGGGTCATTAGCGATAGCATCGATTTGATATCCGGAATACGCATATCAAACTTCAAGTTAAATGCCGATCGTGTTGAAAACCCAAATGATGGCAGCGTGATGAACATGAACGGTTCATGGGATGCAATTACGGGTTCTATTCGTAACAACTATTATCTAAGCGATAATATCAGCATATACAGTGGTGTCTCTCAGGGCTTTCGTGCGCCGAATCTTTCTGACATGACTTCAGACATCGAAGATAGTGTTGCTGAAGTTCCAGCACCAGACCTCGAGCCAGAACGTTTCATGCAATTTGAAATAGGCATCAAGGGCCGCAGCAACAAGTGGTCATACAACGCTGCTCTTTACAACACTGCCGTCAACAACATGATTGTGCGTTCGCCTACGGGCAACTTGCATACCGACGGTGTTACGCCAGAAGTAGCAAAATCTAATGTTGGGGAAGGTTACATCCGTGGTATTGAATTAGACGCTAACTATCAACTCAATAGCGCGATTTCGGTATTCGGCATTGCCTCATGGCAAGATGGCGCTGTCGATCAATACGCTGACGCCGCAGATGCATCCACATTGTCTCGCGAGCCAACCGACCGCTTAATGCCAACAAGCATCACAACTGGCCTACGCTGGACATCCATATCTAAAGACTTCTATGCCGAAGCATGGGCGTGGTCGATGGGTGATGCTGATAAATTGTCATTCCGAGACGCAACGGATACTTCACGCATCCCTATTGGCGGCACTCCAGGTTTCACCGTATTTGGCATTAGCGGCGGCATGAAAATCAGCGATAATGCCGACTGGACTCTCGCTCTCGAAAACCTCACCGACGAAGACTACCGAATTCATGGTAGCGGTGTGAACAGTCCGGGCTTTAATGTCATTACTGCATTCACTCTATCGTTCTAACAGTTTAGTTAGTACGCTCGCCTCAATCGCGATTCACCTCGCAGTCGGGGGGCTGGTGTATTTAAGCATTGCCAAGTATTTTAATTTTGACGTGCCAAGCGACGAGCAACCCCCCGTTTTAGCAGTTAGTTTTCATCAACCCGCTAGCAACGGTTTGCTAGCCAGCACGGTCACAACTCTCG
>JAPYTC010000041.1 GCA_029941685.1 Planctomycetota bacterium
GGGCGCTACTGCCCTCACTTAAACATGAAAAAACTTCTTTCCCTTGCCCTGTTAGTAGCAGGCTCATCCTCTGCCTTCGCTCAAGAAGAGCAGGGCGCAAAATGGTACAACGACTTTGACGAAGCCGCAGCTGTCGCTGCCGAAACTGGCCGTGACATGATTGTCGACTTCACTGGCTCCGATTGGTGAAGCTGGTGCGAAAAATTGCACGAACGTGTTTTCGTGCACAGTGAATTTTACACTGCAGCCCAAAAAGATTTTGTATTGGTTTCTCTAGATTTCCCGCAAGGCGAAGAGGCTAAAGCAGCCGTGCCAAACCCTAAGCGCAACGACGAGTTGATGGCTAAGTATGGGGTTCAGGGGTTTCCAACGGTAATGATTGTCAATGCTCAAGGCGATGGCTTGGGGCAAACAGGTTATAAAGACATGGATCCAGCCGACTACTTAGCTGATGTTATCGCCATGCGCGATGCCGGCAAGATGGCTTTAGTTAGCGTACGCGAGCTTAAAGCAGAGTTTGCAGCTGCCGAAGACAAGGTTGCCGTAGCCGTCCGTGCTGCTAGCGAACTTGCCGAAATGGAAATGGGCACACCTACGATTGGTGGTTTCGCCGCAATCGTGCGTCAAGGCATTGCTCTTACCGAAGACCCTGCTATCCAAATCGCTCTACTCAAGCCGGCTGTCGCAATGACAGGGGCAACCGAAGACGACAAAAAGCGAATCGCTGAACTCGACCCTAGTAACGAGCATGGTCTCATGCAGTTGGTGGTGTTTAGTAAGATGAATACCCTAGAGTCAGAATCTGACCTTGCAGACTTGGTGGCAATGTGCGAAGAGCTACATGCTACAGGCACTGTAGTTGGCGGCGAAGAGACACGCATGCTTTACGTTTCTTGCGCGTTCTTCTGCAACGAGTACTTGGAAGACGAAGATGGTGCTAAAACATGGGCACAACGTGCTGTTGATTTAGGTGGTCTAGACGAGCGAATGCAAGAAGTTGTCGATGGCATCCTTAATAATCCGTTCGAAGACGACTCTGACTTCTAATAGATGATTGACTCATCCCTTCCTCGTGACGAGGCCATCCCGCTGTTGCTCGATGAGCATGGCCCGATGATTCTCAGTCTAGGCCGTAAACTTTGCGGCAATGGCGACGAGGCAGAAGATGTGGTGCAAGAAACTTTTTTGCAAGCATACAAAGGTTGGAGTGGCTTTGAGGGCCGCTCTAACCCTCGCACTTGGCTTTACACTATTGCGTCGCGTATTTGCCAACGCTTTCATCGCAAGCGGTCTGGCGAACCGACCTATATTGAGTCATTCGAAGAGTTGTCGCCATTTGGAAACGACTCAATGGGTGTCCCTGACAAAAATACCGACACGCCGTTAGCTATTCAAATCAGAGACGAATCTATCGATGCTGTCGAAAAGGCAATTACCACTTTGCCAATCAATTTTCGCGCGCCATTAGTTTTGGCGGATATCCTCGACTTTTCTATGAAAGACATTGCCGAGGTGATGCAATTAAAAGAGTCGACAGTCAAAACGCGTATTCATCGCGCGCGCTTCAAACTCCGACATGTTCTCGAACAGACGCTTGAGCAACGTGCTGTGCCCAAAGCTGAGTATTCCATGCAGGTGTGCCAAGACCTGCTCAATCTCAAAATGGAGTCCCTAGATCGCGGTGAGCCGAGCACGCCAAAACTCGATCAAGTGATGTGTCAGCGCTGTTCTGTGGTATTTGACACTTTAGACCTCACTAGACAGGCATGTAAGAAAATAACTTCAGAAGAACTATCGCAGTCACAGAAAATGCGTATAATTAACTTTTACCAGAATACTGATAACCAGTAAATCTGGTCCGTCGAAGATTCTAGTTTGTCATGGACACCGTGGGGGTTGAACTTGATAAGCTTCAAGCTTCGGCGACCTTTTTTTGCCATGAACAAACTCTTTTCCATCCTTCTTCTCTCTGCCGTAATAGTTTCTAGCTTTGCTGCAACTAAGATCTCTCAAGATCCCGGTGGCGAACACCACGATTCTCCGTTAGAAGAAATCATGGAAGAAATGAAAGACAACATGCGTGCCGCGCGCAAGTTGATTGACGATGCCGAGCAGCATCCACAGTGCATTTTGCATATTCAAAGCATGCAGCAACTTGCGATTGACGCCCTACCTTATTGCCCAGAATCTCCTGGTGAAGACGGTCTAGAGAAATCAAAATACGAAATCAATTTCAAGCGACGATTGTTAGTCGTGGCCGATACACTGCTCCGACTTGAATTGGCTTTGCATGAAGGAGACACCGAGACAGCGCAAGATCTTTATCAACGACTGCGTCAAACCAAAAAAGAGTCTCACGATGTCTACAACCCTGAAGACGAAGACGAGTAGTTTTAACTCTTTTCCCCGGGGCCGATGCTAAGTAGTATCGCTACGGGTCGCGTACGATCAGAGCTGAGTAGCATAATCTGAATTGCTGAAGTCAGTGGCACCGCCAAAAACGCGCCGACGACTCCCCATAGCCCAGCCCACACTACAACGGAAACTACGACGACTAGTGGCGAGAGGTTGAGTTCGCGTCCAAGTATTTTAGGTTCGATATATGAACCTAAAGTTAAATTGATTGCGAGATACGCCCCCATCACAATCAGTGCTGTTGACCACGGCGCACCACTACCTAGTGCCGTAATTGTCGGGAAAAATCCTGCAATAATTGAGCCAAAAGTTGGGATGAAGTTCAGCATGAAAGTTAACAAGCCAAACAACAAGGCATATGGCACATCGAGACTTATTAACACGACGTAGCACAAGGAACCCGTCAACAACGATACAACTGTTTTTACCGACAGGTAGCGCTGAATGCCACGCGCCATGTTTTCTAGCATCTGCGAAGCTTCAGCTTGGCGGTCTCCGGCAATTGCCAAAATTTTTCGCCTGAAGATTTTTTGCTCGGCGAAAATAAAGCTCATATAAATCATGATTAACAGCAAACCTTTAGCAAAACCAACGCCGCCGCCAATCAGCTCACCAGCAACACCCTGCAAGTCGGCTTTTTCGAGAGAGCCGACGATTAAGTTTTGAACACCCTCAGGGATCGACGACTTAACCAATTGCTCGCGTACGCCCTCGACTAATGTTTCGGCACCTGAATTAGTAAAGAAGTCTTCGATAGACGACTGAAGCATCAAGCCACCCTGAGCTAAACCTAAACCGATCAAGGCCACCAGGAACACTACTGCAATAGTTGGCGGTATTTTCAACCGTGCAAGCCTAACGATAACTGGCTGCAACATCGAGGCGAGCAAAAAAGCGATGACTAGCGGCTGCAAAATACTTGCTCCAACATGCAGTACCCACCCCACAAGAATAGTAGTGATGACGGCGAGAAGTGCGACGAAGGTGCGGTTGGCTGTTTGCATTAAACACTAGATTAGTACGCTTGGTTATACTTAACAAATGAATAAATGGATTAAATCTTGTTCAATCGCGCTACTAGCAATAACTTGCGTCGTCAACGCCTGCTCAGAGGCGACCCCCGCCGAAACCGCCAGTCCGATGCTCTGGAAAGTCACCAGCGACAACAACACCTCGTATCTGTTTGGCACTATGCACGTCTCCCACCCGAGTGTGACGACGCTAAAACCTGCTGTTGAAGACGCGTTTAGTAAATCTGATGCGATCTTTACTGAGCTTAAAGAGTCGCAATTCGACCTCACTGCTAAGGTTGTGGAGTTGGGCATGTTGCCTAGCGGCACCAAGCTTGACCATGTTATCCCGTCCGACATGTACAGCAAGTTAAAGGGTATTGTTGAATCCAACAATATGAGCATGATGCAATTCGACATATTCCACCCCTGGATGGCTAGCATGCAGCTACAGCTAATAGATGCGATGCCCTACATGAAAGGCATTCCTTTAGACATGCAACTGACGAACCGCGCGCACGAAGAGAAAAAAGAAGTTGGCGGCATCGAGACTATCGAAGAGCAAATGGCGGCTTTGGCTTATGGCACTGATGAAGAGCAAATCCATCTGTTGGGTATAGCAATTGACAAGATGATTGAAGATGCCGACAACGAAACATCTGCTATCGAAATTATGCTTGGCGACTACATTCTTGGCGACATAGAAGCATTGTGGGATTCTGTTGCTAGCGACTTGGTTGGCGCGGATGAAATTCAGCTAGCGTATATCGATGCATTACTCACCAAGCGCAATGTCAATATGGCTGCGCGCATTGACAAGCGAATTACTAGCCATCCCGAGTCGACTACATTTTTTGCTTTTGGTGCACTTCACTTTGCTGGTCCAGATGGCGTCAACCAATTGCTGAAAAACATGGGTTACAAAGTAGAGCGGGTGATAAGGTAGAGCACCCCTCTTGCTGTTTTGTTCGCCATTTCCATTCTGATTGCACTTGCTCAAAGTAGCAACATCGACGGCTCGGCTGTGTTTCACGACTTGTCGCCAAGCTACTGCGAGCGTCTGAAAACTGTAATCCCGGTTGATCGTTACTTTGTGGATGGCGTTGTATTAGTCGATTGACTCAGTGGCAAACAAGCAACCATAACGAATGGTTCGCTTGCCATGAGCTGCGCTAACGGGCTCGAAGCTCATGACTACCGTCTTTAGAAAAGACTATAAATGTTTAAGTAAGTCGCTACCATCGGCGACGTCGGCAACTTGCATGCCCTTTAAAAAAATTGCTGCACTGTTACCACGCAACATCGCCTTGCCGTCTTGATTCACGATGACGCTTCCTTCACGCAATCCAATTACCGGCGTGTCATTGCATTCGTGAAATTCACGGATGCGATCGAGGCGCGTTTCGCCAAAATGTTGTTCGAATTCGTCGTGATGCTTGACGAATGTAGCCCCATCAAAGTAGTGCGCATTGAGCTGATATGAAACTAGCCCTAGGCTGTCAAACGACGGAGGGTATACGATTGGCATGTCATTTGTCGTTTTCATGGTTGGGGATGCAACGTTTGAACCGGCACTAACCCCCATATACGGCATGCCACCAGCTACACGTTTTTTTATCGCTTGCAAGGTGCCGTTGCTATGTAGCTGATCAATGAGACGAAAAGTGTTTCCGCCTCCGACATAAATGGCTTCGGCATTTTCAATCGCAGTAACAGCATCATCAAAAGCATGGATTCCGACCAAATCATAACCAGCGTTGAAACCGGCATCGATCATCAACTCTACGTATTTACCATAATCATCGCCGGCGTACGGTACGAAAAGCAACTGCCTAATGTCACCAAAAAAATCGCGCATCTGTGCACACAAAAAGTCTCGGCGCACTTCACCACGGAACCCGCCACTACCCAACAAAACGCGGGTCATTAATTAAACGTAGCTTGGAAAACGTTTGACGTGTTCCCTTGCTGAACCGCTTGCAGCCATATAGTGCGCCCGAAGAGTCTCGGTGGCGGCGATACCAAGTAGGTGGCTTTGCCGGCAGAGTTTGAACTTGTTGTAGCCGCTAAGCCTGGCTGATGCAATGACAAGATTACGCCAAGCTGCGAAATGGGTGTGCTGCCGAGACCCTGAAATGAATACGCTAAATAAGTAGGAGAATTCGGCGTGGCAGCCGTGACCTCAATCAATGTTAGCGTGCCGGTAACCAAAGCCGGGACATTCAGGTACATCTCTGCTGGCACCAAGCGATATATATACGCCGAGCGACACACGTAAACTTCGCCGTTGCCATCGGTGCCTAGTGATTTACCAGAGCCAGCGACATTACTTTCAGCGGTGTGATCAACATAATCACTTACAGTATTGGTTGCACTGTTGTAGCGGAATGACCACAAATCTTGGCTGCATGAATCGGTAAAGAAATACCGGCCCTGCATGCGCGCCATAGATTTGCCTCGATAAACTTCGGAGCCAACGATGCAACAATTAAAAGCTGGGAAAAAAGTATGCCCATATTCAAAAATAGGCATTTCTAATCCTGAGGTATTACAGTTTGTTGATGGCGAGAAGCAATGCGAACCTTCGATTATCTTCCAACCGTAGTTGCGTCCTCCTGCATCACCTGCAGGCTCGAAATGAATGTACTCCCATTCATTTTGGCCAACGTCGGCAATGTACATATCGCCCGTTGCGGAATCAAAGTTAAAGCGCCATGGATTACGCAGCCCTAACGCCCAAATTTCATCTCGCACACCTGAGTTCGAAACAAAGGGATTGCTTGGCGGGATGGCATACGGTGCACCATTATCGATATCGATGCGCAGCATTTTTCCGAGCAAAGAGTTACCATTTTGCGCGCGGTTCTGTGGGTCGTTCGCTGAGCCGCCATCGCCAGTACCGATGTACAAATAACCATCTGGGCCGAAGCGAATGCATCCACCATTGTGATTGCTGTATGGCTGATCGATATTAAGAATGTCGTAGCGGCTTCCGGAATCTGCGACATCAGCATTTGTGCTACTCACCTGATAGCGAGAAATTTGTGTGTCGCCGGAGTTATCTGTGAAGTTAATGAAAAAATAACCGTTGCTCGCAAATTGCGGATGAAAAGCCAAGCCCAACAAACCACGTTCTCCACCGCTTGAACTTATTGGGTTCACATCTAGAAATGGCGTACTTAGCTGCACACCATTTTTCACTATGTATATTCTTCCGTTTTGGTCTACAACGAAAATACGATCGGTTTCACCGAATGGGTTGGTAACAAGCAGGGGCTGACCAAAACTATTGCCAACTTGCTGTAGCTTTAGCTTCGTCTGCGCAAAAGCAGATGTGGAGGCTGTAGCAAACAACACTAGCATTAACGTGAAACGGATAATGTACATAGATATAGCTTACATAGATGTGTGCTCTAGATTAATATAATATTGTGGGAATACCAGAATCGATAATACCTCTGTGCGCCGCCCTGATTTTGGGTTGCAGCAAAAACGATGGCCTTAATGACATTCAGTACAAAGTCACGCAGCGAGGTGGCACTGAACGCGCCTTCAGCGGCCAATACTGGGACGAAAAGTCTGACGGAGACTATGTTTGCGTTTGCTGCGCAAATCCTTTGTTCTCTTCAGACACGAAATACGAGTCTGGCACCGGTTGGCCGAGCTATTGGCAACCGATCGCTGATGGTGCTGTCACTCTGCATTCAGACCGGAAATTGTTCCGCACACGCACCGAGGTACGCTGTGGCCAATGTGACGCACATCTAGGGCATGTATTTGACGATGGCCCGCAACCAAGTGGCAAACGCTACTGCATGAATTCTGCGGCTTTAAGCCTAATAAAGCGCTAAAAATAGGAAAAACCAACGACTGTTGCCAACCGTTGGTCTCCTTTCCCCTTGCTACTCGTTAAATTCGTTCTGCCATCCCCTGCAGTCAGAATAGGCTTGCACCTCTTGTAGCTCTTATTCAATCGGCTTGTTATTTATTTTTCTTTAGCCTTTTCTTTAAGTTTTTTTGAGTTTTTTTGGGTTTTACTACAAAAAGCACTGATTTAGGCAGTTATTCGCTAAAAAATTGTTTGATAATTCCATAGATTACAGTTGACGCTAACTGTCATTAATGTGATAGAATAAACAAATGGCGTCATCGACATACACCTATGACATTTCAAAACTGTCAAAACTTGCGGGCATTAGCACCCGCACTATTCGCTATTACGGTGAATTGCGCCTGCTCCCGGCGACCGATCGTGGTCCAGGCGGACGACGCCTCTACAGCGATGACGCCCTAGAACGCCTGCGCTTCATTGCCCGCCTCAAACACCTAGGCTTAACACTTGGCGAAATCGGCGAACTTAACAGCAGCTTCGTCAGTGGCGCCACACCCGCAATGTTGCAACAACTCGAGCAGCTGTTGGCCGTCCGCACGGCACAAGTCTCTGAACGCATTGCCGAACTTAATCAACTGCTAGACGAGTTAAACCATTATCGTCAGCGCATCAGCGACAAAACAAATTAACATGACCAACTCTCGCAAACTTCGTTTCGTAACTGCCGCTTCCCTATTTGACGGCCACGACGCTGCAATCAACATTATGCGCCGCGTCCTTCAGCAAGAAGGCGTTGAGGTGATTCACCTTGGGCACAACCGTAGTGTTCAAGAAATCGTCAAAGCCGCGGTCGAAGAAGATGCCGATGGCATTGCAATTTCGTCATACCAAGGTGGACACACTGAGTACTTTAAGTTCATGGTCGACTTACTTGTCGAAAACAATTGCCCACATATCAAAATATTTGGTGGGGGTGGCGGAACAATCACCGACGTAGAATGCGCCGAGCTACAAGACTATGGTGTAGAGAAATTATATTCGGTAGAGGATGGTCGACTCATGGGCTTAGTAGGCATGATTCAAAACATGATTGAATTGACTGCTGCCCATCCTAAAGTCGCTCCGACGGATGTTGATGCGGCAATAGCTAGCGGAAAAGCTGAGCAACTGGCCCAAGCTATTAGTGTGATTGAAAATTCACAAGGCGAAATTACTGCGAGCAGCAGCGATACCAAAACTCCTGTAATCGGAATCACCGGCACGGGTGGCGCTGGCAAGTCATCGCTAACCGATGAAATTGTACGCCGCTACCTGATTGCTTACCCTACGCGTAATATTGCAATCCTTTCAGTAGACCCATCTAGTCGCCGTACTGGCGGCGCTTTGCTCGGCGACCGCATCCGTATGAACTCTGTACAAGACGAGCGAGTGTTTATGCGTTCAATGGCAACACGTCGCGCCAATCTCGCGACATCGGCATCGGTCACTAGTTCGTTAAACGCAATGCGTACTTACGGTTTTGACTGCATTATCCTCGAGACTGCCGGAATCGGTCAAAGTGATTCGGCGGTAACGGACTTATGTGATTTTTCTTTATACGTTATGACGCCAGAATTTGGTGCGCCGACCCAGTTAGAAAAAATCGACATGCTTGATTATGCCGATGGCGTGGTCCTTAACAAAGCAGATAAAAAAGGGGCTCTCGATGCCAAGCGCGAAGTCGCAAAAACCTATCAGCGCAATCATAATTTGTTCGAAACGGATCTAGAAGAAATGCCCGTCTTCTTGTGTGCTGCGTCACGCTTCGGCGACGATGGCGTAGATAAACTATTCAATTGGCTCATGCCGCACCTGAACAAATTCAGCAACGACGATTGGGAGACTGCTGCATTAATTGGCGGGCGTAAAGATGTCCCGACAGTCATTCCAGCCGACCGCGTACATTATTTATCTGAAATCGCCAACGCTGTACGCGGGCATAAATCTCGCAGCGTCAACGACGCCGCAATCGCTTGTCGCGCACAAGCTCTAGCACGCACTTTGGCCGAGCTTGGCGATGAGGTTCCGGCAATAACTGC
Source organism: Planctomycetota bacterium (assembly GCA_029941685.1). Lineage (GTDB taxonomy): Bacteria > Planctomycetota > UBA1135 > UBA1135 > UBA1135 > JAPKEZ01. Next base: position 9,336 of record JAPYTC010000041.1, read on the forward strand.
AGAATATGCTGCCGAGCAACTTGTAGACAACAACCTTGATGCCGGTATCTTGGTTTTGCGTCAGCGCTATCAAGAGTTGATTCGCGAAATTAAACCGCAAATACGGCAGCAACTTGCAAATTGGCCAGCGATTCGTGCTCAGTATCGCCAAGACGAATTCACTTATCAGGTCCGTGGCCAAGACATCACGGTGCCGGCTTCGCAAACAACACTATCCGGCTTGCGTATTCCTAAAGTTGCACTTCCTTCCACGAACAATTGGGACGACCTCGTGATGTGGTTCGCTCACGAAAATTTACCAGGCGAGTTTCCGTATACCGCAGGTGTATTCCCGTTTAAACGCACCGCCGAAGATCCAACGCGCATGTTTGCGGGCGAAGGAACCGCCGAGCGCACCAACCGTCGTTTTCATTATGTAAGCCAGGGTCAAGCAGCAGCGCGCTTATCAACAGCATTTGACTCAGTAACTCTATACGGCGAAGACCCCGATTCACGTCCTGACATTTACGGCAAGGTAGGAAATTCGGGGGTTTCAATCTGCTCGCTCGACGACGCTAAGCGCCTTTATTCAGGATTTGACTTATGCGCGCCATCTACGTCTGTTTCAATGACTATTAATGGCCCAGCGCCAATGATGTTAGCCTTCTTCTTGAACACTGCCATAGATCAACAAGTAGAACGTCGTTTAAAAGAAACCGATCGTTGGCAACAAGCTCAGAAAAAAATTGCCGAGCTGTGCAATGGTAAGCAACCGCAATATCGTGGTGACTTACCTCAAGGCCACGACGGATTCGGCTTGGGGCTTCTCGGAGTAACTGGCGATCAATTAATCGACGCTGCAGAATACCTCGAAATAAAAAACTCCACCTTGCAAGCAGTACGCGGCACGGTACAAGCCGACATTCTTAAAGAAGATCAAGCGCAGAACACGTGCATCTTTAGCACTGAGTTTGCGCTGAAAGTGATGGGCGATATTCAGCAATACTTTGTTGATGAAAAAGTACGCAACTTTTACTCCGTTTCAATTTCTGGCTATCACATCGCCGAAGCCGGGGCCAATCCAATTTCACAACTTGCTTTCACCTTAGCAAACGGTTTCACTTTTGTTGAGTACTACCGCGCCCGCGGCATGGACGTCGACAGCTTTGCACCAAACCTGTCATTCTTTTTCTCGAATGGCATCGATGCTGAATACAGTGTGATTGGTCGAGTCGCCCGTCGCATTTGGTCTATCGCTTTACGCGATTGTTACTCCGCAGGCGATCGTTCACAAAAGTTAAAGTACCACATTCAAACGAGTGGCCGCTCATTGCATGCTCAAGAAATTGACTTCAATGACATTCGTACCACGTTGCAAGCGTTGTATGCAATTTACGATAACTGCCAAAGCCTACACACGAACGCTTATGACGAAGCGATTACGACTCCGACAGAAGAGTCTGTACGTCGCGCCCTTGCCATCCAGATGATTATTAATAGCGAACTCGGACAAGCGAAAAACGAAAATCCTCTACAAGGCTCTTTCATCATCGAAGAGCTGACCGAATTAGTTGAAGAAGCAGTGCTCAGTGAGTTCGAAAGGTTAAGTGACCGTGGCGGCGTTCTTGGCGCCATGGAAACCATGTACCAACGCGGCAAAATTCAAGAAGAGTCTATGCTCTATGAAACACAAAAGCACTCTGGGGAATTACCCATCATCGGTGTAAACACTTTCCGCAACCCAAATGCGGTTGAAGGTAAGGTCGTTAGTGTCGATCTCATTCGTTCTTCCGATGAAGAAAAACAATCGCAAGTACAACAAGTAGAAGACCTCCATCTTTTACACCAACAATCGACTCCGGCCGATCTGCTGCGCCTGCGTGAAGCTGCGCTGAACAAAGAGAACATTTTTGCCGAACTTATGGAGTGTGTCAAGCATTGCACACTCGGACAAATCAGTGGTGAGCTATACCGGGTCGGAGGTCAGTACCGACGTAATATGTAACGACTTGATTACTAGATGCCTAGAATACGTATGGCATCTTCACGTAACTAATTACAGTTAGTGGTGTGCTGAGGTCGATGCCGGTTCCTTGAGAGT